>NZ_DGMV01000065.1:454-5653 GCF_002388575.1 Marinimicrobium sp. UBA4509 | reverse complement strand
ACCCGCCGTGAACCCATCCATGGGGGCTTCTCGTCGACATCCATGTCTCCGAGAGTCTCGAACCGGTATACCGCCTGCCCGCCGGACTCAATGTAAAGACAATACTTTCACAGTAACTGAGATGCCCTTAAAACAGTCCATCCAAACACTTCCAGAAGATCGTCGCTACTGCGTTGCGCTTAGTGGTGGGTTGGATTCCACCGTGTTGCTGCATGCGGTGGCGCGTCGGTGTTCGGGGGTGCGGGCGGTGCATGTTCATCATGGCTTGTCTCCTAATGCCGACCAATGGCAGCGTCACTGCGAAACATTGTGTAAACAGCTCGGCGTGCCTTTGGACGTCGTGACCGTCGATGTTCAGAAAGACGGCAAGGGACTGGAAGACGCTGCGCGTGAAGCGCGTTATCAGGCGTTCATTCAACAGCTCCAGCCCGATGAAATACTGCTCACCGCCCACCACGGGGACGATCAGGTGGAAACCCTGCTGATGCGCCTCGGGCGCGGATCCGGGGTTCGGGGGTTGGCGGGGATGGCGGCGCGGCGGCCGTTGGGTGCCGGGGAGCTCTGGCGTCCGCTGCTGGGCGTTAGCCGGCGCGAGCTTGAAGATTATGCTCGCAGCCACCGCTTATCCTGGATCGAGGATGAGAGCAACGACGACCTGCAATTTGATCGCAACTTCCTTCGCCACCGGGTCATGCCCACGTTGCGGGAGCGTTGGCCGCATCTGGTGGAGAGTTGGGGGCAGAGTGCGGTGCTGTGTGCCGAGTCCGAGGCGCTGCTGGAAGACTACGCGCGGGAGGATCTGGCGCGTCTGACCCTTGAGTCTGCCGATCCGCACGCTGCTGCGGGGTGGGTGCTCAGTCTTCCGGGGTTACAGGGCCTGTCTACGGCGCGGCGCCATCAGGTGCTGCGGGTCTGGTTCAGGGAGCGTGGGGTGCCCGGGTTGAATCGTGATCGGTTGGCGGAGGTCGATCGCCAGTTGATCGACGGGCGGGAGGACGCCGGGGCGTGTGTGGCCTGGGAGGGCTGGGCGTTGCGGCGGTTTCGTCAGGGCCTGTACCTGCTGAATGGCACCTCGCTTGAGGCCCCTCTGCCTTCGCAGCCTATCCCCGTGGATTTGAGCGGATCGGGGCGGGTGGTGTTGCCGGGGGGCGCTGTTTTGGTCTTTGAAAGGGAGGATTTCGGCGGTAATGGTCCCCGTCTGGCGGCGGGGCTGCCGGAGCTGTCCATTCGGTGGCGTCAGGGGGGTGAACGCTGTCAGCCCGAGGGGCGGGCCCACTCACAGACCCTGAAGAAGCTGCTGCAGGAGTACGCCCTGGCCCCCTGGTGGCGGGCCCGGCTGCCGCTGATTTACAGCGGCGAGACCCTGGTGGCCGCCGGGGATCTGTGGGTCTGCAAGGGCTTCTCGGCGGCCCCGGGCCAGCCGGGCTACCGCCTGAGGTGGTACAACTTTTGATTGAGGCTATCCCGCCTTTCTGGTACTCTGGCGCCCCGTCCTGAAGAGAAATACCCCAACGACAAGCACAGCGTTGGCGTCCGGTATTTGTCTGTCCCTCGATCGTACTGAACAAGGTTTTACATGACGCGATATATTTTCGTTACCGGTGGTGTGGTTTCGTCTTTGGGCAAGGGTATTGCCTCGGCTTCTCTGGCGGCAATTCTTGAGTCTCGGGGCGTGAACGTCACCATCATGAAGCTGGATCCCTACAT
Source organism: Marinimicrobium sp. UBA4509 (assembly GCF_002388575.1). Taxonomy (NCBI): domain Bacteria; kingdom Pseudomonadati; phylum Pseudomonadota; class Gammaproteobacteria; order Cellvibrionales; family Cellvibrionaceae; genus Marinimicrobium; species Marinimicrobium sp. UBA4509. The sequence goes on along the minus strand of NZ_DGMV01000065.1, from coordinate 3,946 downwards.
CAATGTGGATCCGGGCACCATGAGCCCTTTTCAGCACGGCGAGGTGTTTGTCACCGAAGACGGGGCCGAGACGGATCTGGACCTCGGGCATTACGAGCGATTCATTCGCACCAAAATGACCCGTCGCAACAACTTCACCACTGGTCGCGTTTACGAAACCGTGCTGCGCAAAGAGCGCCGCGGTGACTACCTGGGCGGCACCGTTCAGGTGATTCCCCACATTACCGACGAAATCAAGCGTCGGATTATCGAAGGCGGCCGCGATGCCGATGTGGCGCTGGTGGAAATCGGCGGTACCGTGGGTGATATCGAGTCCCAGCCGTTCCTCGAAGCCGTGCGTCAGCTCAAAGTTGAGCTGGGCCCCAAGAATTCCATTCTGATGCACCTGACTCTGGTGCCCTATATTGCCACCGCCGGTGAAACCAAGACCAAACCGACCCAGCACTCGGTGAAAGAGCTGCGCTCAATCGGTTTGCAGCCCAATATTCTGCTGTGTCGCTCCGAGCGGGAAGTCGATGAAGACTCCCGCCGCAAAATTGCCCTGTTCACCAACGTGGATGAGCGCGCGGTGGTCCCGCTGCCGGATGCCGGCACCATTTACGCCATCCCGCGCATGCTGCACGAATTCGGCCTGGACGACATTATCGTCGAGCAGTTCGAGCTCGACTGCGGTCCGGCGGACCTGAGCGAGTGGGACCGCGTGGTGGATGGCAAGCTGCACCCCGAGAACGAAGTCACCATCGCCATGGTCGGCAAGTACATGGAGCTGCTGGATGCCTACAAATCCCTGATCGAGGCGATGATTCACGCTGGCATTCACACTCGTACCAAAGTGAACATGCAATACGTGGACGCCGAACAACTGGAAGAGCAGGGCGACAGCCTGCTGCGCGAAGCGGATGCGATCCTGGTGCCCGGCGGTTTTGGTAACCGCGGGGTCGAAGGCAAGCTGATGGCGGTGCGCTATGCCCGCGAGAACAAGGTGCCGTACCTGGGGATCTGCCTGGGTATGCAATCGGTGGTGATCGAGTTTGCCCGCAACGTGCTGGGCCTGAAAAACGCCAACAGCACCGAATTTGATAAGCATACCCCGGACCCGGTGATCGGCCTGATTACCGAGTGGGTGGATAACAGTGGACGCCGCGAGCAGCGCGACGAAACCTCCGACCTGGGCGGCACCATGCGTCTCGGTGGTCAGGAGAGTCGTCTGGTGGCCGGCTCCAAGACCCGGGATATTTACGGTAAGGATGTGATTGTCGAGCGCCATCGGCATCGCTATGAAGTGAACAACAATTACGTGGACCAGCTGCAGAAAGCCGGCCTGCGCATCGGCGGATGGTCGGCGGACGATACCCTGGTGGAAGCGGTGGAGCTGCCGGATCATCCCTGGTTTGTCGCCTGCCAGTTCCACCCGGAATTCACCTCCACCCCACGCGACGGCCACCCGCTGTTTACCAGCTTTGTCCGCGCCGCGCTGACCAACCAATCCTCCTGATCCGCCTCGCGGGCCCTGCGGGGCTCGCCAACGATAGAGTGAGAATGCTGTGACTGATCGAGATATTGCCATTGCCAAGCTGACGGTGGGCAACCAACGTCCCTTTACCCTGTTCGGTGGCATGAATGTCCTCGAATCCCGGGACATGGCAATGCAGGTGGCCGAAGCCTACGTCAAGGTGACCGAAAAGCTGGGCATTCCCTATGTGTTCAAGGCCTCGTTTGACAAGGCCAACCGCTCCTCCATCCATTCCTTTCGCGGCCCGGGCATGGAAGAAGGCCTGAAGATTTTTCAGGAAATCAAAGACACCTTCGGTGTGCCGGTCATTACCGATGTGCACGAGCAGTATCAGTGTCAGCCGGTGGCGGAGGTCTGTGATGTGATTCAGTTGCCCGCCTTTCTGGCACGCCAAACCGACCTGGTGCAGGCCATGGCAAAGACTGGAGCGGTCATCAACATCAAGAAGCCCCAGTTTCTGAGTCCGGGCCAGCTGAAAAACATCGTGGAAAAATTCCGCGAGTGCGGCAACGACCAGATCATTCTGTGCGAGCGCGGCAGCAATTTCGGTTACGACAATCTGGTGGTGGATATGCTTGGCTTTCGCACCATGCGGGAAGTCAGCGGCGGGGCGCCGATTATTTTTGACGCTACCCACGCGCTGCAGTGTCGTGACCCGCTGGGCGAAGCCTCCGGCGGGCGCCGTCATCAGGTCGCCGAACTGGCCCGTGCCGGTATGGCTGTGGGGCTGGCGGGGCTGTTCCTGGAAGCCCACCCGGACCCGGACAATGCCAAGTGTGATGGGCCCAGCGCGCTGCCGCTGGACAAGCTGGAGCCGTTCCTGGCCCAGATCAAAGCCATTGACGATGTGGTGAAGCAGTTGCCGCCACTGGATATTCAGTAACGAACGCAGTAACGAACCCTTTTTCATTATTTATTGGCAAACGGAGCAATCTACGCATGAGTAAAATTGTCGACATCAAAGCTTTCGAAGTTCTGGACAGTCGCGGTAACCCGACCGTCAGCGCTGAAGTCATTCTGGAAAGCGGTGCCGTAGGCTCCGCCTGCGCCCCCTCTGGCGCCTCTACCGGTTCGCGCGAAGCACTGGAACTGCGCGACGGCGACAAGTCCCGCTACCTGGGCAAGGGCGTACTGAAGGCCGTGGGCCACATCAACGACACCATCAAAGGTCTGTTGGTGGGTAAAGACGCCGCCGATCAGCGCGCGCTGGACAAAATCATGATCGATGCCGACGGCACCGAGAACAAGTCCAAGTTTGGCGCCAACGCCATCCTGGCCGTGTCCCTGGCCGCTGCCAAAGCCGCTGCCATCGACAAGGGCATCCCCCTGTACCAGCACATTGCTGAAGTCAACGGCACCGCCGGTAAGTACTCCATGCCGGTTCCCATGATGAACATCCTGAACGGCGGTGAGCACGCCGACAACAACGTCGACATTCAGGAATTCATGATTCAGCCGGTCTCCGCCAAGACCTTCTCCGAAGCGCTGCGTACCGGTGCGGAAATTTTCCACGCCCTGAAAAAAGTGCTGAACGAAAAAGGCCTGAGCACCGCAGTCGGTGACGAAGGTGGTTTCGCTCCCAACCTGCCGTCCAACGAAGAAGCTCTGCAGGTCATCGGTCAGGCCGTGGCCAATGCCGGCTACAAACTGGGTGAAGATGTGACCCTGGCACTGGACTGCGCCGCATCCGAGTTCTATAAAGAGGGCAAGTACGACCTGTCTGGTGAAGGCAAGGTGTTCAACGCCGAAGAGTTCTCTGACTACCTGGCGGATCTGTCGGCCAAGTACCCGATCATCTCCATCGAAGACGGTCTGGATGAGAGCGATTGGGACGGCTGGGCGTACCTGACCCAGAAGCTGGGGAACAAGATCCAGTTGGTGGGCGACGATCTGTTCGTGACCAACACCAAGATTCTGAAAGAAGGTATCGACAAGAAGATCGGTAACTCCATCCTGATCAAGTTCAACCAGATCGGCTC
>NZ_DGMV01000065.1:0-208 GCF_002388575.1 Marinimicrobium sp. UBA4509 | reverse complement strand
GGTGAAACCGAAGACACCACCATTGCCGATCTGGCCGTGGCGACCGCAGCGGGTCAGATCAAGACCGGCTCTCTGTGTCGTTCCGACCGTGTGTCCAAGTACAACCGCCTGCTGCGCATCGAAGCGGAGCTGAATGGCTCGGCGCCGTACAAGGGCCGTGCGGAATTCAAGGCGTAAGAAGGTAAGGTTACGGCGGATGCGCTTCGCT
>NZ_DGMV01000078.1:84805-85503 GCF_002388575.1 Marinimicrobium sp. UBA4509 | reverse complement strand
TCAACCATTAAATCCGTATACCCTGAATTTCAGGGGCTTTTTCGTCCTTCCCTCCCTCTCTAAATGTCGTAATTGTGCCGCAGAGTGCTGAAGCCGCGCAGCGCGGACCTTTTCATTGCAGGTTTGTTGACCGAGTAAGCGAAGAGGCCGGATTTTCTGCCGGAGTTGTCAGCGGTATTGAAGAGCCGGCTAGGTGTTGGTACGATTGACAACATGAGGGCAAAGCAGCTATTGAAAACCCGAGCTCCCCTTGGGGTAGACCGGTTCATGGATGTCGTGATTTGGGAGGCCGAGCATGAGCACCGTGACAGTTGAAGTGGCTACGCGCGAGACCGTGGAGCGACGCATGAAGGCGGCGCTTAAGGGCAAGTCACAAGGTGACTTCATCAGTTTTCCCGACGAAGAGACATTGTGGCGCACACTGACACCCAAGCGCTGGCTGTTAATAAAAGCCATGACCGGTGCCGGGCCTCTTGGTATTCGGGAGTTGGCTCGCAAGCTGGAGCGTGACGTCAAGGCCGTTCACACCGATGTTCAGGCCCTGCTTGGCTGTGGTGTGTTGGATAAGGATGATAGCGGCAAGGTCTATTTCCCCTACGACGCCGTTCACGTGGATTTTGTCGTCAAAGCCGCGTAACGCTTTTGACGGTCAGTAAAGTATCGCTCGCCTCGTTTAATACCTGAGTATCCGTTCCTGG
>NZ_DGMV01000078.1:53774-84702 GCF_002388575.1 Marinimicrobium sp. UBA4509 | reverse complement strand
AGTTTGCTAAACTCGGTGGCATCATAACAAATCAACCACCGGAGTTACCCCTATGAAAACCTGCCTTGGCGCTGCGGCGCTTGTTCTGTGTTCCACCACGGCGTTTGCCGCTGATTGCCTTGAAGCCGACGCCCTCAAGCGGCTGGATGGTCAGTATGAAGACGCGCTGCGGGTGGGCAATCCTGAGTTTATGCGCGCTCTTCTGGCCGATGACTTTGTCTGGGTGCACAACCATGCCGTGGCGGCGGAAGACAAGGCGACCCTGGTCGGACGCCTGGGGGAGGGACATGAGGTGCCGCTGGCCCGACGTTCGGAGCAGTTGGAGTATCGGCGCCTGGATAACACGGCAGTGCTCACTGGCTTTACCACGGTGGAGAAGTCGCCTCGTGAAGAGGGCGGTGAGGTGCGGGGTAACAAGTATCACTTTATGCGCACCTACGTTGCGGTGGAGGGCGAATGTCACCTGCTCTCCAATCAGACCATGAAGGTCTGGAGTTCGGAAGAGGAGGTGAACTGATGCGCTATGTGGTCGTGGGTACCGGGAATATCAGTAATACCTATGTCAATGCGCTGGCCGAGCGGTCGGGCAGTGAGCTGGTGGGGGCGGTGTCCCGTTCCGGGCGGCCGCTGTCGGCGGCGCCGGCGCTGCCGGTCTGGCCTTCGATTGACGCGGTGGATGCCGATTTCGATGCGGTGATTTTGGCCACGCCCAACGGGTTGCATCACCAGGGGGCGATCGACGCAGCAGCGCGGGGCAAGCATGTGCTGACCGAGAAGCCGCTGGATATCAGTATTGAGGCGATGGACCGGATGACCGACGCCTGTGATAAAGCGGGCGTGATGCTGGCGGTCTGTTATCAGCGGCGCACTCGGCCGGACAATCAGGCGATCAAGGCGTTGATGAATCAGGGCGCCTTCGGACGGATTTACGCGGTGGATCTGGCAGCCAAGTTTTATCGGGATCAGGCCTACTATGACAGCGGCGATTATCGCGGTGGCCTGGCACTGGATGGCGGCGGTCCCTTTATGCAGCAGGCCTGTCATAACCTGGATATTTATACCTGGCTGTTCGGTTTACCCGGGCAGGTGGAGAGTATGTTGGGGACCTTTGCCCACTATATCGAGGCGGAGGATCACGGTGCGGCGCTGATGCGTCATGAGGATGGGATGATCGGTACGGTGGTGGCTTCAACTGCGGCCCGGCCGGGTTTTGCGGCGCGGATGGAAGTGCATGCCGAGCGCGGCAGTTTTACCCTGACCGACGATGTGGTAACCCAGTGGGCGGTGGATGGGGTGGATAACCCGAGCGCGCCTGGGGACCACTATCAGCACGACGGCGCCACCAGCGCGGCGGTGACGGACACCACCGCGCATCAGGCAATCATCGAGGATTTTGAAGCGGCCGTTCGTGATGGCCGTGAACCTCTGGCCGGACCGACCTCGGCCCGACTGACCACTGAGCTGATTCTGTCGATCTATCAGAACGCGGTTTAACGCGGAAAGCGACGCTTCCAGTCTTCGTATTTTTCCAGGACCTCGCTCGGTTCGGTGGTGTACCAGCCGTAGCCTTCGCGGCGCTCCATGGAAATGTCTTTGATGTCGTAATGCACCGAGTGGTCCCGGTCGCCAAACAGGGGGCGGTTGGTGCCGATTTCGGCAAAGCGGGACCAGATGGGTGGCGCGTCCGCGTCGGGGACGATTTCCCGGGTGTCACTGTCCCATCGGTAGCCGGTGATTACGTTGTTTTCATACCACGCCATGGCGGAGTGAATGGCGTGTTGTATCTCGGCGGAGGGATCGTTCAGATCCATCATGAAATCCAGCAATGAGACGCTTTCGGCGGTGGCCAAGGCGACCATCTCATAGGCACGGGCTTTCATGGGCTCCAGGGTCCTGGGGTCATGCTGGCCACCCCAGAGGGTGGGCTTGCCGTTCACCACCACCTGCGTGGCCAGTGCGGCGTCCAGGGCCCGGTCGAGGGCGGCGGCGGATTCGGCCCGCAGGTCGTTCGGGGCCTGCGCGAACGGCGCTTTGCCCAGGCTGACCCGGTGCAACACGGTCATATTGTTTTCCATCACCTGGTCGTTGTAGGTGATGTAGTCATGGTATCCGCCGCGCAGGGGGAAGTTCTGGGGCCAGCCGCCGTTGGGGTACTGGGCTTCCAGAATCAGCTCGACGCCACGCACGTAGGCTTCCAGGTAGCGCGTATCACCGGTGGCGGTGTGTGCTTTGGCCAGCAGCTCGATCTGGGTTGTGGTGGCACTGTTGTCGAAGGTGGGAATGTAGCTGGATTCATACCCGAAGTGCTCGCCGGGCTGGCGTGGGCGCTTGCTCATGTCGGTGCGTTTGGACCAGCCGCCGGAGGGCGTCTGAAAAGACACCACGATGTCGGCGATTCGGCGGCCTTCGTCGGTGCTGTACCACTCGGTGGGTTGATTGGGGTCGAACCCGAAGCGGTGGGTACGGGCGGGTCGCTTGGGATTGTCGAGGCCTTCGGCGGCCACTTCCCCGCGAATGAAGTCCCGATCGACTGAGCGCCAATGGTCGGAGCGGGCCCGGTAATCCTCCCAGGCGGCGTCGGAGGTGGCGATGGTGTCGGCAGCTTCCGGCTCGGCCGGTTGATTCTGGCAAGCCAACAAAAGGCTGGCGCAGCCCAGTACCGCCCACCAGGCGGGGATGCGTATGTTCATAGTATCTCTCACTCTCACGGTCTATTTTTATGGGTGGCTCCGGGGAGCCCCGGCACCCGGGTTGATGTTGTGGTTTGGGGTGGGTGCCGGTGTTTTCGGTGTCGCGATTACAGTTTACAGAAATATATGGTCGTCGCCAGGGAAGACACCGGACTTGACGTCGGCCACGTACTTTTTCATGGCGCCGGGAATGTCGCCGGCTTCGGTCAGGAAGTTTTTGGAAAACTTCGGTGGCTGCTCGGTCAGGCCCAGAATGTCATTGATCACCAGCACTTGTGCGTCGGTGTCCCGGCCCGCGCCAATGCCGATGGTCGGTATTGGGGTGTTTTTAGTGATGCGCGCGGCCAGTGCCGAGGGCACGCATTCCAGCACCACGAGATCGGCGCCCGCCTCGGCCAAGAGCGCGGCATCTTCGGCGATTTCATCGGCCTGGGCGGCATCCCGCCCCTGCACCCGAAAACCGCCGAACTTGTTGACCGATTGCGGCGTGAGGCCCAGGTGGGCGCATACCGGAATGCCGCACTCGGACAGACGGCGCACGGTCTCTGTCAGCCAGCGGCCACCCTCGATCTTGATCATCTGGGCTCCGGCCTGCATCAGGCGGGTGGCGTTTTTCAGGGCATCGTCCAGGGTGGCGTAGGTCATGAACGGCAGGTCGGCGATGATCAGGGATTTCTGGTTGCCGCGCGCCACCGCCTCCACGTGGTAGATCATCTGCTCCATGGTGACCGGAATGGTGCTCTGGTAGCCGAGTACCGTCATGCCCAGGGAGTCCCCCACCAGCACGGCTTCGACCCCGCATTTCTGGGCCATGGCGGCCATGGGGGCATCGTACAGGGCCACCACCACGAACTTCTCATCGGAGCCCTTGAGCTTCTGCAGGGTTTTGACGGTCACCGTCTTGTTCAGGGCGGTATCGGCGTTGGCTCCGTAAGGCATAGGGTTCTCCGTAACGGGCTTAGAGGGCGGGCGTCGGGTTGTAGTAGTGGCGCCCGCTCTTGATGGTTAACAGGGTTTCGATCAGTTGCTGGAAGTGTTCCCGGTTTCGGGCGAGATCCAGGTCCTGGGCGTTGACGATCAGCAGGGGTGAGCTGTCGTAATAGTGAAAAAACTGGGTGTAGGCCTCGTTCAGGGCCTCAATGTACTCCGGGCTTATGCGCTGTTCGCTGGCGATCCCGCGCTCGCGGATGCGCTCGTTCAGAACGCGCGAGGGGGCCTGAAGATAAATCACCAGATCGGGTCGGGGGGCATCCAGTGTGAGCCGATCGTACACCTGTTGGTAAATGGCCAGTTCGTCATCGTCCAGGGTGACCTGAGCGAACAACTGATCTTTCTCGATCAGAAAATCGGCGACCCGCACCGGCTCGAACATGTCGTTCTGGCGCAGCTGTTCCAGTTGGTTGGCTCGCTGGAATAGAAAGAACAGTTGAGTCTGCAGGGCGGCGGTTTTCGGGGAGCGGTAGAAACGCTCCAGGAACGGGTTCTCTTCCGGCTGCTCGAGCAACACGTCGTAATTGAACAGTTGGGCCAGGTTTTTGGCCAGGGTGGTTTTCCCGACACCAATTGGCCCTTCCACGGCAATGTAGCGGGGAAGGTCGGCCTGGGAAAAATCCAGTTGTTGATCGTCAAACATCGCTGCCACGCGTTACGACTCCCGGTGTTGACTGTCAGGGTTGAACCGCTCCAGCCCCTCGTAAGGGCAGGCCTTCAATAATGACGCAAGTGAGGTGCCTGTGGGAAGGGTCAGGTGCGGGGCGATATCCGCTAAAGGGTAGAGAACAAAGGCGCGCCGGGTCATTTCCGGGTGGGGAACGGTCAGGCGCGGTGTGCTCAGAGTCTCGTCGCCGTAGAGCAACAGGTCCAGATCCAGGGTTCTCGGCCCCCAGTGTTGGCTGCGCACCCGCTGGTGGGCCTGTTCGATGCCCTGTAGGGCATCCAGCAGTGCCAGTGGTTCCAGGCGGGTATCGAGGCGGGCGACGGCGTTGAGGTAATCCGGTTGGGGCGGGCCCACCGGTTTGCTGGAATACAGTGGCGAGCGCGCCACCAGGGTGCTCTCCGGCAGCCCGGCCAACGCCTCGAAGGCGCGGCTCAGTTGCCCGAACGGATCGTCCAGGTTGCTGCCGAGGCCGATATAGCAGGGGGTCACGCTCAGTCCTGGGAACTGGGAGTCGGACTTTCCTGGCGGGGCGCACGCCGTTTCCGGTTGCGCCGCCGACCGCTCTTGCCACCCGGTCCCTGACGGCGGGCCTCAGCAATCATTTTCTGCTGCTCCGGTTCATCCACTTCCTGGAATCGGGTCCACCAGCTGCCCGCGCCACCCAGGCGCTCGCCGGAGGCTTCGCGCAGAATCAGGAAGTCGTAAGCGGCGCGGAACCGGGACTGCTCCAGCAGCTTCTGGGGGTGGCGGCGCTGTACCAGGCGGTGCTGCATGTCCCACATTTCCCGCATGGGAATCAGGAAGCGCTTGGGCAGGGCGGTGTGTCCCAGTTGTTGGCCGATGACCTCGGTGGCGGCCTGCTGATAGGCCGCTTGCGGTGGCATGTTCTTGACCAGCTCGTCGGCCCGGGCGCGCATTGGCGGCCAGAGCAGGGCGGCGTAAATGAAGGCCGGCGTCACCGGTTTGTCGGCCCGCACCCGCTTGTCGGTGTTGGCCATGGTCTCTTCGATCAGGGCCAGGCCTTGCTCGTCGCCGGCCTGCAGCGCTGCCTCGGTGCCCGGGAACAGGTGCTCGAGCAGGTGGTAATCGCGCATCAGTGTAAAGGTGGCGGTCGCCGAGCCGGCCATAAACAGCTTCAGCACTTCTTCAAACAGGCGCGCCGGGGGGATGTTGCGCAGCAACTCGCCCAGCTCCAGAATCGGATCGGCGGTGCCGGGCTCTATCTTGAAGCCCAGTTTGGCGGCAAAGCGCACCGCGCGCAGCATGCGCACCGGATCTTCCTTATAGCGGGTTTCCGGGTCGCCGATAATGCGCAGGGTGCGCTTCTCCAGGTCCTTCAGGCCACCGGTATAGTCGTGAATGGCGAAGTCATTGAGGGTGTAGTAGAGCGCGTTGACGGTGAAATCCCGCCGCACGGCGTCGGTTTCCAGGGAGCCGTAGACGTTGTCCCGCAGGAGCATGCCGTCTTCACTGCGGGACTGCTCGTGGTGGCCCCGGAAGGTGGTGACCTCAATGATCTCCCGTCCCATGCGCACATGGACAATCTGAAAGCGCCGGCCAATGATGCGCGCTCCGCGGAACAGCCGCTTGATCTGCTCCGGTGTGGCGTCAGTGGCCACATCGAAGTCCTTGGGGTGACCGCCCAGGAGCAGATCCCGCACGCCGCCGCCGACCAGGAAGGCCTGATAACCCGCTTCGTCCAGGCGTTTCATGATACGCAGGGCCGCCTGACTGATGTCCCGGCGGGAGACCTTGTGCTGGTCGCGGGGGATAACCCGGAGTTGGGGGGTGGGGCGTGAACGGGGGCGCAGTTTGTTGATAAGCCGTCTAAGCATGGGCATTGGGTTACTGTCAGTGAGTGCTTTCGCCGGCAGCCGTGCCGGACTCGAGTCTGAAAGCCGGGCAGTTTAGCACGGGCGGGGGATGGTGGAAACGTTGGGAGCCGGGAGGGGCCCGTGTTGACGGGGGCCAGAAAGCAAAACGGGAAAGCCGAAGCTTTCCCGTGGGATCGATTCGCCAAGGTTCCCTTGGCCTGCAAATCGGCGCGTCCGTGCCCTCGTATCAAGTGTGCGTGCTTGCAATCCCGCTCCAGTGTCTAGTCAGTCTTTCCGCTTTTCTTGTGTAGTTATCATTATCATTTTTTTATGGGCGTAAAGCACAAGGCTTTCGCTTCTTTTTATTGTTGTTTCGTTATTATTATTTACGTTTCTATTTTTATTGTTTCTTGTCGTTATTATGTTGCTTTCGTTTTTTATTGTTTGTTGTTGTTATTTTTGAACTTCTTCTTTTCTTATTGTCTATTGTTGTAATTATGTTCGTTTCATTTCTTATTGTTTGTTGTTGTTATTGTTGGCGTGCTTTTTATTGTTTGTTGTTGTTATGTGCCCGGATATAGAGCACGTCCCGTGCCAGAAATGTAAAGTTCAATAAAATCAATAAGTTAGTTTATTTGTATGATCTCTCGTCATCCTGATCCATTTCGAACGGTTACAGTTCCTGAGCCAGACTGTTACGTCGTTTGTGGGGGGTAACAACTCTGGTGCAGGTAACAGCCTTGGCCGGGGGTAACCCTGCGTAACGCTTATGGCGCCAAAATCGTTTTTGTGGCACATTAAAGGTCTTTCTGGGTGTTACGGCGGTTAGACAGGCAGAGCCCTCCGGCGCTGAGGGTGCGCGCCGAAGGATCGAGAAAAGGAGGGGAGAAGGGGCTTACTTGGCGCCAGCGGCCTTGTTGCGGGGAATGCCGAAGCGCTGCCGACGCTCCCAGAGACACTTGCGGCTGACGCCCAATTTGCGGGCCAGCTCGGTTTCGCTCATGGTGTCTTGGTGCTCGAGCACGAAGCGCTGGAAGTAGTCTTCCAGAGAGAGATCTTCGTTCGGGTCCTGGGGCGCTTTGCCGCGCGGTTGGATGCGCTCGGGCGAGGAGCGGGTATCGTCCTCGTCATCTTCTTCAAAACGCACCAGATCCAGATCAATATCCAACAGCTCGTGGCTGATTTCCTGGGTGTCTTCGCACAGGATGACCGCGCGCTGCATGGCGTTTTCCAGCTCACGCACGTTCCCCGGCCAGGTGTAGGTGGTAATGGCCTGCACCGCCTCTGGGGACAGCTTCAGGTTGGGTTTTTCCATTTCCTGGCAATAGCGGGCCAGCAGAGCCTCGGCCAGGGTGATGATGTCTTTACCTCGGTCGCGTAGCGGGGGCAGCTCCAGCTGCACCACGTTGATGCGGAAGTACAGGTCTTCCCGGAACTTGCCCTCCTGAGCCAGTTTGCGCAGGTCCCGGTGGGTGGCGGCCACCAGGCGGACATCCACCTTGTGGGACTCCACCGAGCCGATCGGGCGTACCTCGCCCTCCTGCAGGACCCGCAGCAGGCGCGCCTGGGCCTCCAGGGGCAGCTCGCCAATCTCATCGAGGAACAGGGTGCTGCCGTCGGCCGCCGCTACCAGGCCCTCGCGAGTGCTGGCGGCACCGGTGAAAGCGCCTTTTTCATGGCCGAACAGCTCGGATTCAATCAGGGTTTCCGGGATGGCCGCGCAGTTGACGGAAATCATGGTCTTTTCCCGCCGGGGGCTCTCTTCATGGAGGGCCCGGGCCACCAGCTCCTTGCCGGTACCGGTTTCGCCGCGCACCAGCACGGTGGCCTTGGTGGGGGCCACCTTGTGAATCCGGTTGTACAGGTCGTGCATCACGTCACTGGCGCCGATCATGCCGGCTATGGCATGGCTGGCGGTGGTGGAGCTGTGTTTTTGCAGGTTGGCAGCGTTGGCCTTGCCAATGACCCGCTTGACGGCGGTGACCATCTCTTCGTGGTCGAACGGCTTGGCGATGTAGTCCACCGCGCCCATGCGCATGGAGTCGACGGCCGAGCGCAGGCTGGCATAGCTGGTCATGATCAGCACGGGCACGCTGTCGGCGAGCTTGATCAGGTCGGTCCCGGGCGCGCCGGGCAGTCTGAGGTCGCTGATGATCAGGTCAAAATCCGCGAGGGTGAACTTGCCGGTGGCCTCTTTGACCGAGGGCGCTTCGCTCACCTCGTACTTGTTGCGCTCCAGCAGGCGGCGCAACGCGGTGCGGATGATGGGTTCGTCTTCAACGATCAGGATTTTGCTCATAGTGCTCACATCGCCTATGGTCTGGCAGGTTGCGAAAGGGGCCGGGCGCTGCCGTTCGCCGGGCCCCTGCAGGCCTGTTTGATGCCGGAAAATATCACTCCGGCCGCATGGAATCAATATGGCGCGGTAATTTGATGGTGAATTGTGCGCCACGTTGGTGCACGGTATCCACCGGGCTCTTGATGTCGAGCTTGCCGCCGTGATCCTCCACAATACTGTACACCATGGCCAACCCGAGCCCCGTGCCATCCCCCGGGTCCTTGGTGGTAAAGAAGGGTTCGAGAATCTGGTCCATCTTGTCCGCCGGGATGCCGCTGCCCTGGTCGGTCACGGAGAAAATGATGCTGTATTCATCTTCGCTGCTGTCCAGCATAACACGGCTGCCGGCTGGGCTGGCATCCCGGGCATTGGAGAGCAGGTTGATGAAAACCTGGATCAGGTGCTGGCTGTCGCCCGCAATAATGGCGTTTTTGGCGATATTGTTGACGTACTCCACCTGATTTTTGTCTTTCTGCAGCGACAGCAGCTGAATGGCCTCGTTGGCGCAGGCGCGCAGGTCCACCGCCTCGAACTCGCTCTTCTTGTTCTGCCCGCTGTGCGAGAAGCTCACCAGGGACTGGACGATGCGGGTCACCCGGTCGGTCTGGCTCAGGATGTGCTCGGCGGTTTCCAACACTTCCGGGGCGTCGGACTCGTAACGCAGGTTCTGGGCCAGGCTGGAAATGCCGGTAATGGGGTTACCGATCTCGTGGGCCACGCCGGCGGCCAGTCGGCCCACCGAGGCCAGACGCTCACTGTGAATCAGCTCCTGCTCCAGCAATTGGGTCTCGGTCACGTCTTCGAGCAGGATTACCTGGTCGTACTCGCCGCTGTGGATGCTACCCTCAATATTGGCTTTGTGCAGGCTGATCCAGTGCGGACGCCCGTTCAGATCGATCTCCTGGCGGTAGTAGTGGGGCTCGGTGCTTTCGCTGAAATCGATCAACAGGGCCCGCCAGGGCTCGGACAGGTCGTCCAGGCGCGAGCCGGTGACATCATCGCTCGGGGTCTGGGTCAGCAGCTCCATGGCCCGGTTCCACATCAGGATTTCACCGTCGCGGCCCAGGGAGCACACGGCCATGGGCAGCTCTTCCAGGGTTTTCCGGTGGTAGAGCCGCAGGTTGTTAAGCTCGGCCGCCATGCCCGTCAGGTGGTCCCGGTACTGGGCCAGGCGGTTTTCAATCAGGTTGATGTCCAACGTGTCGCGCCGCTCCGCCAGGGTGTAGGGCAGGTGGCGGTCCATGATTTCGCCGGCGACATGAATGCCCATCAGGCCGGAGAGGTTGGCTTCAATCTGGTCCCGCAGCCGGCGCAGGGCGTAGGGGCGCCGCTCGGTGATGCGCAGCCCCAGCTCGCTCAGGGCGACATCCACCTCACGGCTGGCGGTGACCTTGCCCAAGGATTTGGCCAGGCGGGTTTTGAACTCCGCCGCGCTGTGCACATCCAGAGCCTGCCGCACCGGCTGGCTGAGTTCGTCGGCGGCGCACAGCTCGGCACTGTACTGCTCTTCTTCGGTTTGCCGGGTGATGAGCGACAGCCCGACGAATATGGCGGTGTTGGCGCCGACCGACAACAGGGCAATGGCACTCCACTGCTCCATTCCGAGGGGCAGAACCAGGTCGGTTCCCGGCAGGGGAAGCGAGGTCAGACCGGTCAGTACCGGCAACAGCAGGCCTACCGCCCAGATCAGTGTGCCCACCGTCAAACCGCTCAGCAGGCCGCGCCGGTTCCCCTGAGGCCAGAACACGATGGCAAACATGCCGGGCAGAAACTGCAGGGTTTCAATAAAGGTGAGCAGTGCCAGGTTGGTCAGGCTGTGGCGGTTGTCCAGCAACCAGTAAAAGAAATAGCCCCCGAAAAACAGGGTGGCGATCAGCACTCGGCGCAACCACAGCAGCTGCCGGTAGAGGTCATCCCGGTTGCGCAGACTCAGCGCCGGCAGAATCCAGTGGTTCATCACCATGGTGGCCAGGGCGAGCATCATCACCACCATGGCCCCGGTGGCGGCGGACAGGCCACCGATAAAGGCGAGCACGGTCAGACCCGTGGACTCCGCGAGAATCGGTACCCCGAGGGTGAAATACTGGGCGGGTAGCGGAACAGACAGCTCGAAGCCCGCCCACAGAATCGGGAAGATCGGCAGCGCCATCAGCAGCAGGAACAGCGGGAACGCCCAGGTAATGGTGTGCACGTTGCGGGTGAGCAGGTTCTCGGTCACGCCCATATGAAAGATGTGCGGCATGGTGATGGCGGTGGCCACAAACACCAGCAGCAGAGTGTGGGCGGCGCCGTCCTGAATGGGGGCGTGGAGCAGGGCGAGGTTTTCCGGGTTCTGGGAGAGCCACTGGTCCAGGCCACTGAAGCCGTCGAACACGCCGTACACCGCGAGCAGGCCGATGGCACACAGGGCGAAGACCTTGATCAGGGACTCGAACGCCATGGCGGTGAACAGGCCGCGGTGCTGGTCGCGGCTGGAGCCGAACAGGATGGTGAACACCGCGAGCAGGGCGCAGTACGCCATGGCCATCAGGTCCTTGAAGGTAAAGCCGGTGCCCATGGCCGGCAGGCTGGGATTACTGCTCACCGTCAGAATGTACATGGTGTCGGCAATGGCCTGAATGTTCAGCGCCATCAGCGGCAGAATGCCCAGCAGCATGCACAGGGTGGTCAGGGCGCCGACACCGTGGCTGTGATAGCGGAATACCAGCAGGTCGGCGAGGGAGTGCACCTGATGGCGCCGGGCCAGCTCCGCCAGCGGTGCCAGGGCGACCGGGGCGAACAGAAACAGAGCGCCGGTGCCCAGGTAATAGGCCAGGGCGCCGTAGCCAAACTGGAAGGCCAGATCGATGACCCCGTAAAACGCCCAGGCACTGGCAAAGATGCCCAGGGACAGAATGTAGGTCAGAGGGTGCTGGGTGACCGCGTCGGGAATCCAGCCCTTTTCAGTGATCCAGGCGATACCGAACAAAACCAGCAAGTAGCTGACGCCGATCAGCGCCACATGGCTTAACTCAAAGATCATGGGGCCTCTTCTTGCGGTTTTGAACGGCGTAGGCAATGACAATGACCAGCGCCCAGATGATGTAAGGACGGAACCAGGCACCCTCGGGATTGATGATCCAGGTGAACAGGGTGGGCGAAAAGATGTAGGCGATCAGCAGCAGCAGGATCACCAGGCGCTGATTATTCATGGGGCATCCTCTGAGCGGTATCGGAGCTGCGTGCGTCGTCGGGGTTCAAAATAGCCTCCGGAGCCCGGGCCTGCATGCCCCGGACGAGATCGTTGCGCCAGTGTTCGCGGGTCCAGTCGAGCAGGGCTTCGGGGGTGGCAGCTAACAACTCCCTGGGTGGATTCTGCCTTAAAAAGTGCAGTGCGTGCCACAGGTTCGCACCGGCCCGGTCGGGGTCGAGCGCCGGTGCGTGGTGCTGCTTGCTCAGTTTCTGATCCCGTTCATTCAGGGCGACCGGCACGTGCCCGAACGCCGGCGTCTGTCCGCCCAGCAGGGCGAAGCTGGCCACCTGACCGGCGCTGACCGGTAGCAGATCGGCGCCGCGAATAATGTGGGTGATGCCCTGGTGAATATCATCCACCACCACTGCCAACTGATAGGCGAACAGTCCATCCTTGCGCTTGATGATCGGATCGCCCACATCGCGGCGCAGGCTCAACGTCTGAGGCCCCTGAAACAGATCGTGCCAGGTGTAGGGATCGGCGGGTTCAGGGCAGCCCTCGGGTACGTCGTACAGTTTCAGCCGCCAGGCGTGGGGCTCGGTCGGCTCGATAACCCGGTTCCGGCAGCGGCCATCATAGACACCGCCCAGCGCATGAATATCCTTGCGGGTGCATTGGCAGCGGTAGGCTAGGCCCTGCCTCTGCAACTCATCCAGCGTTTGGGCGTAGGCGTCGAGTCGGTCGCTCTGGTGGAGCACCTCGCCGTCCCAGTGCAGTCCGTGGGCTTCGAGTGAACGCAGAATCTCGTCGTCGGCGCCGGGTTCCTCTCGGGGTGGGTCCAGATTTTCCATCCGCACCCGCCAACGGCCGCCGGCTTTCCGGGCGTGAGCATAGCTCGCCAGTGCGCTGACGAGAGAGCCGAAGTGCAAAGGGCCGGTTGGGGAGGGCGCGAACCGGCCCACATAGGGTTCGGCAGCGCCCTGGGGCGTTGAAGCATTGGCAGAGGTTGGGTACGGCATACGGCGGTTTGCCGCCGGGCTCACGCGGGCGCGAGCCCCGACCGGCGATTAACCTCCGACTTGCTTTTCCTTGATTTCATCAAGGGTTTTGCAGTCGACACACAGGGTGGCGGTCGGACGGGCTTCCAAGCGACGGATACCGATTTCCACACCACAGGCGTGGCAGAAACCGTAATCGTCGTTCTCGATCAGCTCAAGGGTGCTGTCGATCTTTTTGATCAGCTTGCGCTCGCGGTCCCGGGTGCGCAGCTCCAGGCTGAACTCTTCTTCTTGGCTGGCGCGATCGGCCGGGTCCGGGAAGTTGGCCGCTTCGTCTTTCAGGTGGCTCATGGTGCGGTCGACTTCTTCCATCAACTCGCGCCGCCAGGCCAGCAGCAACTGACGAAAATGTTCTTGCTGATTTTCGTTCATGTACTCCTCGCCCTTCTTCTCCTTGTAAGGGGTGAAGTTACTCATTGAATAGTTTTCCGCGGTAGATGAACTTTTCGGCATGGTTGCGCGCCTCGTATGACTTCCCATTTAACTGGCCGACAGTCATGACTGGCCGGGGTTTCACCCTTTGGGCGCCTTGGCCCTGACCGTCATTCTGCTCCTGTTCACCGGCTTTAGGGCCGTGAAATTTGAAGGGTTGGCAAGCTACCAGATATCCCGGGGCTCCGCCAGTATTTTTTTGCCTGTTTCGGCGCTTAATGACAGCCTGGTTTGAGCCCGTGGACCCTAACTGTAACAATAGCGGACTTTTCGATGAATGCGTGCTATCAGGAGGTGAAATTGAGTCAGCTTT
Source organism: Marinimicrobium sp. UBA4509 (assembly GCF_002388575.1). Taxonomy (NCBI): domain Bacteria; kingdom Pseudomonadati; phylum Pseudomonadota; class Gammaproteobacteria; order Cellvibrionales; family Cellvibrionaceae; genus Marinimicrobium; species Marinimicrobium sp. UBA4509. The sequence continues at coordinate 71,228 of NZ_DGMV01000078.1, read as the reverse complement.
GGCAATCCGGGACGCTGTTGCGGCGCTACAAGCGCTTTATGGCTGATGTTCGTCTCGCCGATGGCACGGAAATGACCATTCATTGCCCCAATACCGGTTCCATGCGCCACTGTGTGGTGCCGGACTCACCCTGCTGGTTTTCGGATTCCGGCAACCCCAAGCGCAAATATCGCCATACCTGGGAAGTGGCCACGGTGCCTGGTGGGCACCTGGCCGGGGTCAATACCGGTCGGGCCAATCACCTGGTGGAGGCCGCGCTGACGGCGGGTCGGATTAAGGCGCTTGCCGGCTACTCGACGGTCCGCCGCGAGGTGCCCTACGGACAGGAGCGCTCGCGCATCGACTTTCTGCTCACGGAGGATGGCAGGGCTCCGTGCTATGTGGAGGTCAAAAGTGTGACGCTGATGGAGCAGCCGGGGCAGGGGCTGTTTCCCGACGCGGTCAGCGAGCGCGGGCGCAAGCACCTGCGGGAGCTGGCAAGCATTGCCCAGCAGGGCGACCGGGCGGTGCTGCTGTTCTGCGTCCAGCACACGGGCGTGGAGTGGGTGGAGCCGGCGGATGCCATCGATCCGGCGTACGGTAAGGCGCTGCGGGAGGCGGCCGCCGCTGGGGTCGAGATGCTGGCCTACCGGGCGGACATCCGACCGGATGACGCCCACATTGAGCTGGTCCACCCGGTGCCGGTTCGCTATTAGTGGTGGGAATACATTAGAGCCCGTCCGGAGCGGCGAGGGTCAGTGAGCGCCGTTCGGTTTTCCCGTCGCGCGCAAACACCAACTCCACCCGGTCGCCAGGCGCGTATTTTTCCAGTGCGGTCATCAGCTCGTCGTAGTTGCGGGTGGGGTGTTGGTCAATGGCGGTGATTATGTCGCCCAGGATAATGGTGCCCCAGCGGCTGCGCTGTGCTCCGCGCAAGCCCGCCCGGTCGGCCGGAGAGCCCGGTGCGACCCGCAGCACCGCCACCCCTTTGACGCCGGATTGCCGAGCCCACTGGTCGGGCGCGATATCGATGCCAATCACCGGTCGCACAATCCGCCCGTGTTCAATCAGTTGCGGCACTATGTCTTTCAGGGTGTTCACCGGGATGGCGAACCCGATGCCGGCGCTGGCGCCGCTCGGGCTGTAAATCATGGTGTTGACGCCGATCAGTTCGGCCTGAGAGTTCAGCAGCGGGCCGCCGGAGTTGCCGGGGTTGATGGCGGCATCGGTCTGGATCACGTTGCGGATTTTGCGCTGGTTGGGGGCTTCGATTTCCCGCCCCAGAGCGCTGACCACGCCGGTGGTCAGTGTGGCGTCCAGGCCAAAAGGGTTGCCGATGGCGAGCACCTTGCGCCCCACCATGAGCTCGCTGGAGTCGCCCCGACGCAGGGGCTGGAGCTTTTTGTCCGGGGCGTTGATTTTCAGGACGGCGAGGTCTTTTTCGGGTGCCAGGCCCACGACCTCGGCGGGCCAGATGCTCTGGTCCTGCAGGGTAATGACAACTTTGCGGGCGTTCTCGATGACGTGGAAGTTGGTCACGATATAGCCGCGTTCATCCCAGACAAAGCCGGTGCCGGCGCCACGGGGTACGGTCAGCAGGTCGAAGGAGCGCGGGTCCCGCACGACCTGCTGGTTGGTCACATAAACGACACTGGGGCTGGCGTACTCGAACACTTCGATTGTGTTGCGCTCGTCGTCGGTAGCGAACTCCTGGGCCTGCAGTGGGTTCCAGGGCAGCAACAACAGGGCGACGACGAGCAGGGTCCGAGTTCCCATGGTGAAACTCCTTTCTCTAATTAGCGGGCGTTCTGCAGCGCCGCAATGCGTTCTTCCAGTGGCGGGTGGCTGGCGAACAGTTTACCCAGATTCTGTTTGAAGCCACCGCTGATGCCAAAGGCTTTCATACTGTCGGGCATGGGGTTCTCCACACCGGCCTGCACTTCGGCCTGCAGCCGCTGGAGCGCCCGGATCATGGCGCCGCGGCCGGCCAGCTTGGCGCCGGCGGCATCCGCCCGGTACTCCCGGTAGCGGGAGAAGGCCATCACGATCATCGAGGCGAGCACGGCGAGAATAATTTCGGTAATGAAGGTCACCACATAGAAGCCGATGCCGTGGCCGCGCTCGTTCTTGAAAATCACCCGGTCGACAGTGTGGCCAATAATCCGGGCGAAGAACATCACAAAGGTGTTCACCACGCCCTGAATCAGGGCCAAAGTGATCATGTCGCCGTTGGCGACGTGACCGATTTCGTGGGCCAGCACGGCGCGCACCTCGTCGCGATCAAAGCGCTGCATCAGGCCCTGACTGACGGCGACCAGCGACGCGTTGCGATTCCAGCCGGTGGCGAACGCATTGGCCTGGGGCGCGGGGAAAATACCGATTTCCGGCGTCTTGATGCCCGCTTCCCGCGCCAGTTGTTGCACGGTACTGACCAGCCACTGTTCATCGGCCGTGCGCGGCGTTTCAATGATCTGGGTGCCGGTGGTTTTCTTGGCAATAAACTTGGACAGAAACAGGGAAATGAACGAGCCGGCAAAGCCGAAAATCGCGCAAAAAATCAACAGGCTCTGCAGATCGAGGTTGCCGTTTTGTTGCAGGTAGTGGTCCACGCCCAAAAGAGACAGGGTGACGCTGGCCACCATCAGAACGGCCAGGTTGGTTAATAAAAACAAGCCAATGCGCATCAAAGCGGTGATCTCCTACAGTCGGTCGCACACAGTGCGGAGCGCTGCCGGCCCGTCCGGCAGTGCTCCGCTATTCTCCCGGTTATATAGGTGCCGGCGCAAGAAATTCAATATCGCGGATGTGTAAAGATGCGATGTGTGAGAAAACGGGTAGGGCGGAAGAAAATGGCCACCCAGAGGGTGGCCCAAGCAACCGTGATTAGCCAAAGGTCTTCAAGCCCGGAGAGGGACTTGCCTGACCTCAAAGGAGAAGATCCGGCGTGCGCGACAGAGGCTACGCTGGGCAGCGTCTCGTACCGCCTTCACCTCGTTGAGTGGGGAGATGCAATCACTCAACAATTCAAATGATAATTATTACCATTATCGTTGTCAAGCGTTGTCTCGGCTTTATGATGGTTGCCCGATCAGCCTTTCGCTTGCGAGGCCAGCAGTTGACCGTTGAGCTGATTGATCTTGGCCGCCAGCTCTTCCACCAGGCCCAGGCAGATCTGGGGTTGCAGCTCAACCAGGTCGGCGAACTCCTCCTTGCGCACGGCCAGTACCGTGCAGTCACTCACGGCCACCACAGACGCCATGCGCTTCTGACGGGTGAACACCGCCAGCGCACCGAAAATCTCGTCCGCCTGAATCTCTCCGACCTTCACGCCATCGCGCAACGCGTGGGCTTCCCCTTCGAGCAGGGTATAGACCCGGTCGGCCTCCGCGCCCTGCTGAATGATGGTCTCTCCGGCCTGGAAGTGCATAAAGCCGGCCGAGGGCTGGAATTCCGCCCGGATTTCCTGGGCCAGGGCTGCCCGGTGAAAGGCGTTGGCACAGATCAGGTAGCGGATAAAGCGGGTGGGGTGGCGTCCAGTGATATCCACGAGGCGGTAGGGCTCCATGGTCAGGGGGCCCGTGGTCCCGTAGACGCCCTGTTCGCAATCCAGCGTCGGCAGACCGATGAGATCACCGGCGCTCAAGCGCACTACCTGTTTGCCACCAACCCGGTAATAGGCCTCGCCGTCAGTGATCAGCCACACGGTCTGATTGTCGCTCTCGGCCAACAGGTCATGGTTGGTGTTGTGGTTGACCGGAGCACCGCACGGGCTCAGCGAGGCCATCAGTTCCGCGCCGGCTTCATCGAGCTGGGCGGCGCAGTCAGTGATGGTATCCGACTGCTTATGGGGCAAATACATAGAACCTCCAGAATTGACTGCGCGCCTCGCCGGCAATGCCGGAACTCAGGCTTCGCTTAGCGTATCCTGTTCGGCCTCGATCACCAACTGTTGTTTCAGGTCCGGCGACAGGTCGTTCCAGTGAACATCCATCAGTGCACCCTGAAGCGCATAGAGCATCACTTTGGAAACATTGATGTCGCGGGCTTTGATACGACGATAGGCTTCAACGGCGCCGATTTCGCGTAGCTCGGCATAGCTGTTGATGCCAATGGCGTGCAGAATGTTTACCGTCGCCATCCCCAGGTTTTTGAGCTGGAGTAATTCACTATGACTGGCGGTCATACGGGTTACGCTCCATTCTTCATTATGATTATGGTTGTGATATTGTCCCAATGCAGTGCGTGCCATCCGGTACACAAAAGCCACTGCATGAGTCCAATAGTACCGGTTTAAACCGCGAGCGCAAAACATTTCCGCGCATTGGCGCATTTTACAGTCGTGGGGGCCAAACATTGACACAATCGGCGGATAATATCCCCGGAAAACGCCCGGCAGACGACTCGCCTGCCTTGGAAACTCTGACGCCAGAGCAGCTCTGTGGGCGCGATGAATCAGCGCTGGTAAGCTGCCCTTGGGGAAGCGGTTTGATTCATCGGGACCTCTACCACCCTCTCATGAGGTTGGCCGAGGCGGCCGAGGGAGCCGGGTTCACGCTGAAGTTGGCCAGCGGCTATCGTGGCTTTGATCGCCAGTGTGCCATCTGGAATGCCAAGGCCGGGGGCGCACGACCGGTGCTGGATGAGCAGGGAGCGCCGCTCGACACCGCTGCGCTGGATGAGTTGGCACTGGTCCATGCGATATTGCGCTGGTCGGCCTTGCCGGGGAGTTCGCGCCATCACTGGGGAACCGATATTGATGTGTATGATGCCGGTGGCCTGGCGGAGGGTGAAACCGTGCAACTGACCCGTCGGGAAAGCGAACCCGGAGGGCCATTCGAGGCCTTTCACGACTGGCTGGATGGGTACCTGACGGGCCCGGATAACCCCGGTTTTTACCGGCCCTACGATCGGGACCGCGGTGGCGTGTCGCCGGAGCCCTGGCACCTGAGTTATGCGCCCTTGGCGAACCGTTACGCCAGGGCGATGACGCCCGAGGTGTTGGCGAATTACTTGCAGACCGAATCGTTTGCGTTAAAGGAGACCGTGATGGCGCACCTGCCCGAACTGTTCCAGCGTTACGTGACCGTGCCCCCGGGGCCGGAGCCCTCCCTGTGAGCTCGCCTGAAGCGTCCCCCCAGTTTTCGTTGCTCTCGCAACGGCGTTTCCTGCCGCTGTTTCTGACCCAGCTTGGCGGAGCCTTCAACGATAACTTTTACAAAAGCGCGCTGCTGATGCTGTTTACTTACGGCGGCATTGAGCGCTGGGGGCTGAGTATCGACGTCATCAATAATCTGGTGGCGGCGACCCTGATCATACCTTTCCTTTTGTTCGCCCCCATTGCCGGCCAGTACGCCGACAAATTCGAAAAGTCCCGTTTTATTCGCGGAATCAAAGTCGCCGAAATCGCGATTATGTCGCTGGGGGCGGTCGCGCTCTGGCTGAACAGTGCCGCGCTGTTATTGCTGGTCCTCTTTCTGACCGGGACCCAATCGGCTTGCTTCAGCCCGCTCAAATACGCGATCCTGCCTCAGCACCTGTCGGCGGAGGCGCTGACCGGAGGTAACGGCCTGATGCATACCGGCACGTCCCTCGCGATTTTTCTGGGCATGATTGCTGGCACCCTGGCCCTGAGTGTGGCCGGGGGCTACTGGTGGGTGGCGGCGGGCGCACTGTTGGTTGCCTGGTTGGGCTGGCGTGCCAGTCTGCGGATTCCGCCGGCGCCCTCGGCGGACCCGGAGTTACGCCTGGAGGCCAACCCTTACAAGCAGACGCTGCGAACGCTGGCCTGTGCGCGGGAGAACCCGATGGTGTTCTGGTGCATCATTGGCAATTCCTGGTACTGGTTTCTGGGCTCGGTGTATCTGACCCAACTGCCCAACTTTACCCGCAGTGTGCTCTCTGGCGCCTCGCTGGTGGTCAGCCTGCTGTTGGTGCTGTTTCTGGTGGGTATCTGTATTGGGGCCCTGCTGTGTGCCCGCTTGAGCCGCGGGCACATCGAACCGGCACTGGTGCCCTTGGGGGCGCTTCTGGTGTTGGTGTTCGGGGTGGATCTGGCCCTGGCCGGGCAGTCGTTCGCGGCGGCACATCCGGCGGTCGAGGGGGCCTTGCACCCCTTGGCATCCATGGCCGAGTGGCCCCGCGCCTGGCGTGTGGCCGCCGATGTGTTGATGCTGGGGGTGGCCGGCGGTCTTTACGTGGTGCCGCTGACTGCTTTGATCCAGGAGCGCAGCCGTCCGACGCACCGGGCGCAGGTGATTGCGGCCGGTAATGTGATCAACGCCCTGTTCATGGTGGCGGCAGCGCTGGTGGGACTCGGCGCTCTGGGCGGCCTGGGGCTTTCCATCCCCGAGCTGTTTCTCACCGTGGCGGGGCTGCATTTCCTGCTGTGTATTGGGGTGTTTATGAAGCAGCCTGAATTCCTGATGCGGTTTCGCGCGCGCTTTGTGCCTGTGCGACAATAGGATGTCGTGACAACAGACCGGATACGGCGAACTCAGGAGAATACACTTTGCCTTTGACCCAGCTCACCGATGAACTCTGGCACTCCATTCGGCGAGAAGCCCAGGCGGCTTCCGAGGAAGAGCCGGCGCTGGCGAGTTTTTATCACGCCACCCTGCTCAATCACGACAGTTTTGCCAGTGCCATGAGCTTCCACCTGGCCAATAAACTTGACAGTCAGGCGGTCCCGGCGATGATGATCCGGGAAGTGTTTGAGGCAGCGATGGCCGAATCGCCTGAGATCGAAGCGGCCATGCGCGCCGATATTTATGCGCACTGTGAGCGAGACCCGGCTTGCGAGAAATACTCCACGCCCTTTCTGTTTTTCAAGGGGTTTCATGCACTTCAGTCCTATCGATTCGCTCACCACCTCTGGCTGAAGGGGCGACGGGGCTTGGCGCTGTATCTACAGAATCAGATCTCTGAGGCGTTTGGCGTGGATATCCATCCGGGTGCCCGCATCGGCAGCGGCATTATGATTGATCACGCCACTGGGGTAGTCATTGGAGAAACGGCCGTCATTGGCAATGATGTCTCCATGTTGCACTCGGTCACCTTGGGCGGTGCCGGTCGGCTCAGTGGCGATCGGCATCCCAAAGTGGGGCGGGGTGTGCTCATCAGTACCGGGGCCAAAATTCTCGGAAATATCGACATCGGCGAATGTGCAAAAATCGGCGCCGGCAGCGTGGTACTGCATCCGGTGCCGCCCCACACCACCGTTGCGGGTGTACCGGCACGGGTGGTGGGACATCCTAAAGGGGACGTGCCTGCCAGGGATATGGATCAGGAACTGAACGGGGCGGGTTCGGACTGACTATAGAGCACGGGCACGCGGTGCCTGGTGCCGGAGCTCCCCATCCTGCAACCATTTGAGAACGGATTGGCGGCTTTCCAGCATCGTCCGATAGGTTTCAATCACCGGCCGGTTGGGGCGCGATTGAGCCTCCAGGGCGGCAATGCGGTCGCTGAGGAAAGCAATGTCCTGCTCCACCTTGCGCCGAACCTCGTTCGCCTGTTTCAACTGGCCGTGAGACACCAGTTGCGGACGTGAATAGGCGTTCATAAGCTACCCTCCAAGGTTGTCCGAATCAAAATCCGGACCTTCAGTATTGGCCGAATATTGATCAGCCGCCAGCATTATCAGAGACTGTTTTGTCACTAAAGAAGGGGGTTTATATTGCGGGTGAGCATAGGGCTGATTAAGATCGGGGTATGACAATCCCTGTATCATCGTAGTTTTCACCTTATGGAGCCTGGCATGGCGGATGAGCGGTTCGATCTGATCTTTAGGGGGGACATTGTCCTCGGGCAGCCGCTGGCAACGGTCAAGGAGCGTCTGCAGCAGTTGTTCAAAGCCGACGCGGCGACCATTGAGCGGCTGTTCACCGGCCGACCGGTAGCGGTCAAGCGCCGACTGGACCGGGCCACGGCGCAGAAGTACCAGCAGGTCCTGCAAAAAGCCGGAGCCCTGGTTGAGCTCATGCCAGCCCGGAACGAGGCGGAGGCTGGCAGACCGTCTAGCCGCCCCCAGCGTCCGGCGTCATCAGGCCTCAGCCTTGCCCCGGTGGGGCCTCTTCTGAAGCCCTCCGAGCGACCACGTTTGACGCCGGTGTCGGTGGATATCAGTGGGCTCAGCCTCCGCCCGGCACAGGGACTACTGTTGGATGCCAGCGAGAGAGCCTCGGCCGAGGTGAAGGAGGTACCGATACCGACGTTTGAACTGGCCGAGCCCGGAGAGGATTTGCTTCCGGAGCATGAACGGGCCGATCTGCCGCTGATGGCGGTGGAGCCGGATGATTGGGGCCTGGCAGACGTCGGTGCCGAACTGCTGCAGGCTGACGAGCGGGCGCCGGAGCCGCCACCAGTGGCGGCGCCCGACTTTGAGGTGGCGCCGGTGGGTTCCGATATGGGAGAGCTGAAACGAGATCGGGCGCCTGTGGCGCCCGATCTCAGTGGTCTGCGACTGGAAGGAGAGGGTTAGCCCTCCTTCTTGTACAGTTCCACAGAGTCCAGAATTTCCTGACGAGCCGCTTCGGCGTTGGCCCAGCCATCAATCTTGACCCACTTGCCTTTTTCCAGATCCTTGTAGTGCTCAAAGAAGTGGCTGATCTGATTCAGGGTCAGCTCGGGCAGATCTTGAGCTTCTTTCACCTGGCTGTAGATCGGCGTGACCTTGTCGATCGGCACGGCCAGGACCTTCGCGTCTTCCCCGGATTCGTCGGTCATTTTGAGCACGCCAATCGGGCGGCAGCGAATGACCGAGCCGGCGGGCAGGGCGTGGGGGAATACCACCAGCACATCCACCGGATCGCCATCGCCGCACAGGGTGTGGGGCACGTAGCCGTAGTTACAGGGGTAGTGCATGGAGGTGCCCAGCAGGCGGTCCACGAAAATCGCGCCGCTGTCCTTATCCACTTCGTACTTGATGGGCTCGCCGTTCATCGGAATTTCGATGATGACGTTGATGTCGTCGGGCAGGTTTTTGCCGGAAGCTACCTTGTCAAAGCTCATGGGTTGATGATCCTACTGGTTCAATGAATGAAAAAGCGGCGGGATTTTACCACAGTTCCCCGAAGGACCCACTCACACCCAGTAGAAACCGCCAATCAGGAGCATGGCCGCCGCCAGAACCACCAGCCAGAGCCACAGCTCCTGACGGCGCTCCTGATAGGTGGGTTCCTGCCGGTTCCCCGGTGAGGTGGGGCGGGTTTTCCAACGGCGGGGCTTGTCGTCCAGGGGCTTCTTCGGGCGTGGCTCCGGGGGGCGATTGACCGTGCTTGTGGCCCGCAGGCGGGTGCGCTCCCGGTCCCCGGACGGGCTGACCACCTTGAATGTGTAGACATCGAGGCGCAACTGATCGCCGCCGTGGGCCAGCGCGTCGGTGACGGGCCGGTCATTGAGGTAGGTGCCGTTCACCGATCCCAGGTCCTTGATGCGCAGGCTGCCGCCCTGAACCCTCAGTTCGACGTGGCGGCGGGACAAGTGGGTGCCTGGGATGACGACATCGCACTGATTGGAGCGTCCGAGCACCACCGTGCCCTCACTGGGGATTTCATAACTCTGTCCGGCCAGCCAGCTGCCGCTGGCGACCAGACGCCAGGGGTCGGCGGGGTTGGTTCCGGGGTCAGGCGCGTCGGTGGGGGGCAGAACGTCGAAGGCGACCGGGCCCAGGCGGATCTCGTCGCCGGGCAGAATCTCTTTCTGGGTAATGCGCTGGCCATTGACGAAGCAGCCGCTGGGGCTGTTGTTGTCCTTGAGGAAGATTTTGTCGGCGGTGGCAATGAGCCGGGCCTGGAGTGGAGCAATGCCATCATCCGGCAGAATCAGGTGGTTATTGCTGTCGCTTCCAATACTGTACAGTTTTTCCGCCACCCAGAAGGCGGGTTGTCGCTGATCCTTGAACTGGAGCTTGAGCATAACCTCTTCCATCTCGAGCGAATGCGGTCAATGCCCGATTATATCGGGTGTTTTCCTGACTTTACCATAACCCGGTTGGCAAATCCGGCCCGAGAACGTAAAGGAATGTTGTCCTGTGCACCGCTTGCCCCGGTGGTTTCGGGTACACTGTCACCCCCTGGCCCTCAATGGATTTTAAGGTTCACCTATGCTGAAAATGCTTGATGTCCTGTACCGGACGACGGTTCTGCGCCACCCCGGCATTGCCCTGGCGACTGTGGTCCTGCTGGCCGCTGTGGCGGCGGCGGGCTTGCCCAACCTTAAGCTGGATGCGTCGGCGGATTCGCTGACCCTCGAAAATGATCGGTCGATCGATTATTTTCGGGAGATCAACCAGCGCTACCAGAGTGGCGATTTCCTGGTGGTGACCTACAGCCCCGAAGCCGAGATGTTTTCCGATGAGTCTATCGACACGCTCAAGGCCCTTCGGGATGACCTGGCCGAGGTGGACGGCGTGGCCAGTATCAACTCGATTCTGGATGTGCCCCTGCTCTACAGCCCGATGCGCCCGCTGTCCGAGCAGCAGGAGTCGACACGGACGCTGTTGACCGATGGCGTAGACCGGGAAGCGGCCAAAGAAGAGTTTCTGACCAGCCCCATCTACCGCGACACGCTGCTCAGTGACGATCTGGAAACCACGGCTATCCAGTTGAACCTCGAGGTAAACAATCGCTACCTCAACCTGGCTCGAAAGCGCGATGCCCTGCGGGCGAAGGCTTCTCAGGGTGAACTCGACGAAGGGGAAGCCCAAGAGCTCGAGGCGGTGAGCGAGGAGTTTCGGGCCTATCGCACCGAGCTGACCGAGCGGGATCACGCCCGGGTGGAAGAGGTTCGGGATATTCTCAGTCGCTACGAAGACCGGGCCGAGTTGTTTCTGGGTGGCGTGAGCATGATCACAGCGGACATGATCGCCTTTATCAAGAGCGATCTGGTGGTGTTTGGCAGCGCTATTTTGGTGTTCATCATTGCCATGCTGGCCATCATCTTCCGGCAGTGGCGCTTTGTGATTCTACCCTTGTCGACCTGTGTGCTCTCTGTGGTCTTGATGTTGGGCTGGCTCAGTTGGATCGACTGGCGCATGACGGTCATCTCTTCCAACTTTGTCGCCCTGCTGCTGATCATGACCCTGGCACTGACCATTCATCTGATCGTGCGTTTTCGAGAGCTACACCGACAGTCGCCCGAGGCGCCCAAGGACGAGCTGGTGCTCACCACCGTGCGCTTTATGGCACGGCCCTGTCTGTATACGGCCCTGACCACCATTGTGGCCTTCGTCTCTCTGGTGGTCAGCGATATTCGGCCGGTGATCGATTTCGGCTGGATGATGACCATCGGTCTGAGTGTGGCATTCGTGCTGGCGTTCGTGGTGATTCCGGCCGGACTGATGCTATGGCGTAAAGGGGAGCCCAAAGACAAGGGCGATCAGTCCGGGGCCTTCACTCTGATCTTCTCCCGGTTTGCCGAGCGCCACGGGGCGCTGGTGATTTTTATTGCCCTGACCGCCGCACTGGTCAGCGCCTATGGCAGCACACGCCTGGAGGTGGAAAACCGGTTTATCGATTACTTCCATGAAGATACCGAGATCTACCAGGGCATGTCGGTTATCGACAAGCAGCTGGGCGGTACCATCAATCTGGACATTATTCTTACCAAGAGTCCGGAGGAAGAAGCCGCTGGAGAGGACGATCCGTTCGCCGAACCGGAGCAGGAGGCCGACCCTTTTGCGACGCCGCAGAGCGACGACCCGTTTGCCACTGAAGGCGATCAGGGAGAGGCCAGCAACGACAGCGTCTGGTTTACCCGCGCCGGACTGGAGCAGGTTCAGTCGCTGCACCAGTACCTGGAATCGCTCCCGGAAATCGGCAAGGTGAATTCCCTGGCCATCGCCTATGAAGTGGCTTCCGATATCAACGGCGGGCGGCTCAATAATTTTGAGTTGGGGGTGATGCGCAATGCCCTGCCGGACAACATCAAACAGGTGCTGATTGAGCCTTACCTGTCGGATGAGCACAACGAGGCCCGTATTTCTCTGCGGGTCCAGGAAACCAGCCCGGAACTCAAACGCACCGAACTGGTGGAGAAAATTCGCACGCATGCGGTGCAGGAGCTGGGCTTTGAGGAAGACAATATCCGCTTTACCGGCATGCTGGTGTTGTATAACAACATGTTGCAGAGCCTGTTCAGCTCCCAGATTGTGACCCTGGGGGCGGTCTTCATAGGCATCATGGTGATGTTCCTGGTGCTGTTCCACTCGCTGACCATTGCCATCATCGCCATCCTGCCCAATATGTTGGCGGCGGGGGTGGTGCTTGGCGGCATGGGGCTGGCGGGTATACCGCTGGACATGATGACCATCACCATCGCTGCCATTACGGTGGGCGTCGGTGTCGACCATGCCATTCATTACCTGTACCGCTTCCGCAATGAGTTTTCGCAGCGGAAGAATTACGTGGACTCCATGCACGCTTCCCACGGATCCATCGGCCGCGCCATGTACTACACGGCGGTGATCATCATCGTCGGGTTTTCGATACTGGCGCTGTCGGAGTTTATCCCGTCCATCTATTTCGGGTTGCTCACAGCGCTGGCGATGTTTGCGGCCATACTGGGGTCTCTGACGCTGCTGCCCAAGTTGATCTTGATGACCAAGCCGTTTGGAAAGGAAGGGGAGTAATATCAGTAACAAAAAAACCCGGCCTGAGCCGGGTTTTTTCTGGGAGGTTTTACTCCGCGAGGTTAATGGTCACGCTGCTGATCGTTACCGTGCCCGCGCCGCCGCCGTTGGTTTGAACGCCGACTTGCGCGGTTTGGCCATCCGGAATGGTTGGCGCATTGTCATTTTCCAGTGTTGCAGGAATGGTGCAAGTAAACGTCTGCTCTCCCAACGCCAAATCGCCGTTGCCAATCCAGCAGAAGTGGTAGTCCCAGCTTGCATAATCTTTCAACTGAAAGAAAGGCTGCAAGTTGGCGCCGCTGTCGATAAACGCCTGATCAACTTCATAGGTAAACACGATGTCCGCGCCAGCATAGTCTGCAGGGCCTGCAGGGTCGAATACCATCTGATCGCTTGCCGCTTCTGGTTGATAGCTGACGCCAGCTTCGCTATAGCTGACCGTTAAGTCACCGCTTGCACGCCAACCGCTAGTCATGTCTACAGTGATTCCGGAGTTGGTTTCTTCACCATTACCTTCCGGAAGGTCGATCTCTACTTGTTTGATGAGCGCGACATCGGCTTCACCACCAGTGATGGGACCGACCAGCTGTACGCCGATGCGCATGGCATTTTCTAGCTCTCCGGCTTCGTAGGTGATCAGGTTGTCGCCGGCGACCAGGCCAGTGGTTGTAATGCTGCCAAATACCTGATTAAAGGGATCAGCGTTCTGCTGGATATAAGGCTGTACACCAATACCACCTTCGACCTGAGCTTCGGTCAGGGTAACTATCATGCGCACAGTGGCGTTGCTGATTACGTTGGTGGTTATGCCCATGGCTTTCGGACGGTTACCGCCCTCATCGGCGTTGTCCCAATCAGGGGTGATCACCAGCGCTCCGGCATCCGCGTCGTGGCTGACCGCTGAACCGGCGCTGCCGTCGTTGGTCCAGCCCTGTACATCGCTGTCAAAGGTAAAGCTTTCATCACCGGTGGCCAGAGGCTCAAGTGTCACGGGCATGACCGGTTTTTCCTCGACGGTAATCGCCTCGGAGGAAATGATGGCATCATCGATATGCAGGGTGTCATTCAGCTCAAGAAAACCCTCGGCGCTCTGGATCTGAACGCCCATCCGGTTGATTGCGGTCAGGTCAAAGCCCTCGTTGGCAAAGCCAAAGTCGTCAAGGGCGATGCTCTCAAGATAGAAAGTGTTCCAGCCGGCGGTCGTCGTTGTGTACCCGATGTAACCTTTACGGTCGGACGCATCCTGGAAGAATACCTGGGCGATCATGCCGGAATGACTCACGGGCACAAAGAGGTTCAGGTGGGCAAATCCGCCACTCAGGTCAGCGATTTCCGGATCAATCGGCGTGGACACTTCGATCTCGTCGCCCGCCGTAAGCCAGTCGGGCGTTACGTCCATGGCCTGAGCGTCAGCGTTATAGGCGAGAGTGGTCGTGGCGTTGCATTCGGCGCTAACACACACGGCCTCCCAGGAGTCGATGTCGGTTTCAGCATCGAAGGTCACGCTCACCCAGGGTTCTACCGGAGGCTCTTCTTCCGGCTCCTCTTCCTCTTCTGACTCTTCATCTTCGCCAGCATTAAGGTCTTCCGGTGGGTTGAGAACGATACGGCTCTGATCGTCTTGATCGTCGCCGCCGCAAGCGGAAAGTGCAAACACTGCACACAGTGCAATCATGAATTTCTGTAACATCGTGTTGTTCCTCTATCGTTATTGTAAATGGTGAGAGGCTTGATGACTGTCGGGGCCAGGGGCCACTCACAGAGCCAGATAGCGACGTGACCCGGCGCTGAAAACGCTGGCCACTCCCAGGCTGGTTCACTAAACATAGCACACAAATGTTCTAAAAGACTATAAGTCGTCTCAATAATTTTTTGCTATTTAGACGCCACTTTTTATAAGGCTAAATTCGCTTTATACGGGAAGGTCGGTATTGCGGGCGGGAGTACTCAAAAACAAAAAAACCCGACTCTGAGCCAGAGCCGGGTTTTTTATTTACTTCAGGTGTTGCCGGTCTTTTATTCGACCGTAATGGCACGCAGCAGAATCGGTTCTGCTTCCGCTTCCCGGGTTTCAAGTCCGGCGCCCTGCAGCTTCAGTCCCACGCGTTGCGCGGTAGGCTCAGTGGGCACTCCGGTCATGACCCGCTCGAACCGGTACCAGCCATCACCCAGATCTTCGGCCGCGGCGACGGCGATGTTGCTGCCATAGTTGCCGGTGTAGCTGCCGCTGTTCTGCTGGATGAAAATCTGCAGTGCCAGGCCCGGGTTCTCGGTGGTGTAGTAGTCGCCGAGGTAGAGTTCTACACCCACGGTCGCGCCTTCAAGATCTGGCAGCTCCCCTTCGCCCGCGACGTACATGACGGTGCGCTCGCCTTCGCTGTACTGCTCGTCTGGATCGGTCACTTGCCAGTTGGGGGCGATACTCAGTGCGCCCTGACCTGCATCGAAGGAAAGCTCAGCTGCGCCGGCGAGGCCTTGCCAGTTGTCGACATCCCAAGTTCCGGCATCAATGGCTTCCTGAGTCGGTGTGATGGTAAACGGACCCGAGTCGCCGCTGCTGGAAACAATGTTGATCTGCATGCTGTTGATGGTGACGCGACCAGCGACTTCGTTTTTCACCTGCAGGCCGACACGGATGTTCTGGCCTTCTTCAGCGACAAACGCTTCGTTTTCGGTAGCACAGGTCACTTCATAGGGTTCGCCTGCGGTCAGTGAGCCGTTGCCCACGTAGCAGCCGAATTCGCCGGTATAGCTGCCGAAATTCTGCTGAATGATGGGCTGGACATCGGCACCAGAGTCTTTGAACGCCTGGTCGACGGTAAAGGTCATGTCGAAGCTGCGACCGACGAGGTCCACCGGACCTTCCAGCAGATAAACCAGCTTCTGATCGGCTGCGGTCGGCTCGTAGTAAACGCCGCCTTCGCCGTCACGCTGAACGGTCACTTCGCCGGGCGCGTCCATCACGGTCCATGCTTCGTCATCCGCCTCAACGATCAGCGGGCCGGTTCCGGAAGCCGGAGTGACGGTCACGTTGTCCAACCAGAGCTGGCCGACGACATCGGTGGGTTTGCCATTGGCGGCAAAGGCGACACCGAATTCGTTGACGTTGCGCAGCTCAAAGCCGTCGGAGTGGGTGAGGAAGGTGCCATAGTCTACCGACTCGTTGCCTTCATCGTCGGTAACGGTCTCGCCGGTTCCGGCCATCATTTCCCACATTTCGATGCGGTTCCAGCCAGCCTCGACCTCGAAGGCACGGCTGTAGGCGGTGCCGCCAGCGGCGTTGCCCAGAACCAGGTGCGCCGCCAGGTTGCCATCGCTGACATAGGCGTCGGTGACAAAGACCCAGGCGCTGATGTGTGAGCCTTCCAGGTCATTGACTTCATCAATGGGGCTGAAAACTTCCAACTGGTCTTCATCGCTGGCCCAAGCGGGCTCAATGGCGAGGACTTCCTCGGACTCATTCCAGCTCAGCTCGGCAGTGGCGTTGCAGGTTTCAACGCAACGGCTGGCCCAGCCTTCGGCCTGTGCAGCTTCGTTAAACGGAACAAATGTCAGGATCCGAGGTTCAGCAGGCTCCTCGGGTTCTTCTGGCTCTTCCGGTTCTTCGGGATTGTCGGGGTTCTGGTTAGGCAGAGTGTCCGGCCCCAGATCAAGGTCCCCGCCACAGGCGGAGAGCACAAAAATTGTGCAGAGCGCGATGAGCAGTTTTTGTAACATATCTAAACCCTCTATTATTCTAGTCTTTAGCGTAAGTTGACCGAACTCGGCTGGCTTGCCGCCATCTTTCTTGCGGTCTTCCCCCGGGGCCCGGCGGGGTATGTTGGGGCCAAAAGCCCTCGGAGAGACTGCATGAGCGATAACATAGCACACAAATGTTCTAACTGACCATAAGTCGCGTAAAATTTTATGGTCATAATGACGATATTGTTATGCCAAAACCGCTGACAACGCCATAAGAGATGTGAAAAAAGGCGGGGAGGCCCCGGCGGACAGGGGCTGGAAGGTTATAACTTGAGCGACAGTCGCTCGTTGGCCGGCTGCAGGCTCTGCACTCCGGCGAGGTTAAGCGTCAGGTCCAGCAGCTCGGCCCAGGGGTCGGCCTGACGCATCCCCTTGATGGCCCGGTCGATGCCGTTGGCTTTGCGCAGGAGTTGTTGCAGTTGACCCGGAGAGAGCCGACGCAGGGCGGATTGTACGAGGGGTTGGCGTTTATTCCAGATGCCGGCGGCCTGGGCGGCCCGCTCGAACGGAATGCCTTGCGAGGCGGCCTGGGAAATCTGGACCAGCGCGCGTAGGTCCCGGGCCAGAGCCCAGAGTAGGGCAATGGGCTCAGTACCTTCCACTTTCAGCCCCTGGAGCGATTTTACGGCCCCGCGGGCGTCGCCGTGCAGGGCCTTGTCCACCAAACCGAAGACGTCATAGCGGGCGCTGTCGGCGACCACCGAGGCCATGAGTTCGGTACTGATTTCCGGACTGTCGGTCAGGAGTTTGAGTTTTTCGACCTCCTGGGCGGCCGCCAGCAGGTTCCCTTCGACGCGGGAGGCCAACAGGTCGATGGCTGCCGAGTCGGCGGTGAGGCCTGCAGCTTTCATCCGCTGGGCGATCCAGCGGGGCAGTTGGGCGGGGGTGACCGGCCAGACCTGCACGTGGCTGCCGCTGTCCTCCAGGGCCTTGAGCCACTTGGCTTTCAGCGCGTTGCGATCCAGTTTGCCGGTGACCACCAGCAGGAGATTGTCTTCCGACGGCGCCTTGGCGTACTCCTGCAGCACTTTGCCTCCCTTGTCGCCGGGTTTGCCGGTGGGCAGGCGGACTTCCAGAATCTTCCGGTCGGCGAACAGCGACAGGCG
>NZ_DGMV01000078.1:42519-53663 GCF_002388575.1 Marinimicrobium sp. UBA4509 | reverse complement strand
GTCGGCGAACAGCGACAGGCTGTTGGCGGCGCTGAGCAGCTGAGTCCAGTCAAAACTGGCGTCGGCATGATAGAGCTCCCGTTCCCCGAACCCCTGGGAGCGGGCGGCGGCGCGAATCTGGTCACAGGCTTCCTGGACGAGCAGGGGCTCATCACCACTGACCATATAAATGGGAGCCAGGCTTTTATTCAGAGCCTGACCGAGTTGTTCAGGGCGTAGTTTCGCCATTGGGGGTCTCATCCGGAGCGTCGGGTGCGTCGGAAACCAGTCCCTCGGCTTGTGCCGCATTGATCGCGGCCTGCAGTTGGCGGAGTATCTGCTGAGCCAACTCGGTGCGCATCTCCCGGGTCAGCAGCACTTCTTCCTGGGCGCTGCTGCCGGCGCTGCCGGAGCTGGCGTTGTAGGAGCGGGTCACGCTGCTGACCAAGCGGGTGGCGATGGGGATGCCGCGCTGGTCCAGCACGTCAAACTCGGCCCTCAGGGTGAGCTCGTAGGCGCTGGCCAAGGCATCGCTACCAACGGCGGCGACCCGCTTGTCCACCAGCTCCCGATTGACCCGCAAGGTATACCGGGCCTCGGTCGGTGAGTCGGTGAGCCGGATATCATCCGCCGACAACCGGTTGCGCAACTCGACCATGAGCGCGCCATAATCGTCCGGGCTGGTCAGGTGCAGGGTGTCTGTCAGGCTGGAGAGGGCGACGGAGCCGCGCAATTGCCAGCCACAGGCGCCGGTCAGCAGTATCAAAACAGCAATCATCATTGAGCGGACAGACATTGAGGCCCCCTTGGCACTCGCGATCGCGCTGGGCGGGAAACTCCCGCCCGGCAGGACTCAGTTGGCGACGATATTGACCAGTTTGTTGGGTACGACAATCACCTTGCGTACCGTCACCCCGTCGAGAAAGCGCTGAACATTGGGCAGGGTTTTGGCTTGCTGCTCGATGTCGTCTTTGGGGGCGTCAACCGGCGCCTGCATCTTGTCCCGTACCTTGCCGTTGACCTGAACCACGATTTCAATGCTCGAGCGGGTCAGGGCGGACTCATCCAGCGCGGGCCAGCGGGCGTCCAGCGGAATATCCTGGTGCCCCAGTGCCGACCACAGCGCCTGGGTGATGTGGGGCACGATGGGGGCGAGCAGCAGGACCGAGGCTTCCAGTGCCTCGCGCTCCACCGCGAGCCCCTCCGGGGTTGCCCGATCGGCCCGCTTGCCCACTTCGTTCATCAGCTCCATCACCGCCGCAATGGCGGTGTTGAAGGTCTGGCGACGGCCGTAGTCATCGCTGACCTTGGCGATGGTTTCGTGGGTTTTGCGGCGCAGATCTTTCTGGCTGTCCGGCAGGGTGTCGGCATTCAGGTCGCCCGGCTCACCAGCCTGCAGGTGGGCGTGCACGGTTTTCCAGAGCCGGCGCAGGAACCGGTGGGCACCCTCCACACCGGAGTCGCTCCACTCCATGCTCTGCTCCGGCGGAGCGGCAAACATGGAGAACAGACGCACGGTGTCGGCGCCGTATTGTTCAATCAATTCGCCCGGGTCCACGGTGTTGCCTTTGGACTTGCTCATTTTGGCGCCGTCTTTGAGCACCATGCCCTGGCAGAGCAGGCGGTCGAACGGCTCGTCGCAACTGACCAGGGCCTCATCGCGCATCAGCTTGTGGAAGAAGCGGGCGTACAGCAGGTGCAGGATGGCGTGCTCGATGCCGCCCACATACTGGTCCACGGGCAACCAGTAGGCGGTGGCTTCCGGGTCCAGCATCCCTTTGTCGTACTGCGGGCAGGTATAGCGGGCGTAGTACCAAGACGATTCCATAAAGGTGTCAAAGGTGTCGGTCTCCTTTTCCACTGCCTGGCCGTCGAGTTCCGCCTTACGCCATTCGGGGTCGGCCTTGATCGGCGACTGGACGCCGTCCATGACCACCTCTTCGGGCAGCAATACCGGCAGTTTGTCCGCTGGCACCGGGATTTCGCCGCCGTCGGGCAGGTTGTACATCGGGATGGGTGCACCCCAGTAGCGCTGACGGGAGACCCCCCAGTCGCGCAAGCGGTAATTCTCGGTGACTTTGCCTTGACCGGCGGCTTTCAGGGCCTGGGCGATCACCTCAAAGGCCGCATCAAAATCCAGACCATCGTATTCGCCGGAGTTGACCAGCACGCCTTTTTCGGTAAAGGCCTCCTGGCTGATATCACAGGGCTCATCGCCTTTCGGTGCGATCACCTGTTTGATCGGCAGATCGTACTTATGGGCAAACTCGAAATCCCGCTGGTCGTGGGCGGGCACCGCCATGACAGCGCCGGAACCGTAGTCCATCAGCACATAGTTGGCGATCCAGACCGGAACCGGCTCGCCGGTAATCGGGTGCTTGGCCTTGATGCCGGTATCCATGCCTTTCTTTTCCATGTTGGCCATATCGGCCTCGGACACGGACTGCTTTTTACAGGCCTCGATAAAGGTCGCCAGTTCCGGGTTGTTTTCCGCCAACGCCAGGCTGATCGGGTGTTCAGCGGCAAGGCTGACGTAGGTGACGCCCATCAGGGTATCGGGACGCGTGGTGTAAACATCAAAGCTCTGGTGCTTCGCCACCGGTTCGACCAGCTCAAAGCGCATTTCCACGCCCCGGCTCTTGCCGATCCAGTTGCGCTGCATGGTTTTGACCTGATCCGGCCAGTGGGGCAGCTTGTCCAGGTCGGCCAGCAGCTGATCGGCGTAGTCGGTGATCTTGATGAACCACTGGGCCAGCTCCCGGCGTTCCACCTGGGTGCCGCAGCGCCAGCAGCAGCCTTCCTCTACCTGTTCATTGGCCAGTACGGTCTGGTCTTCCGGGCACCAGTTCACCGCCGAGTTCTTTTTGTACACCAGCCCTTTTTCGTACAGGCGGGTAAAGAACCACTGCTCCCAGCGGTAGTAGTCGGGTTTGCAAGTGGTTACTTCGCGGGACCAGTCAAAGCCGAACCCCAGCTCCTTGAGCTGCTGGCGCATGGCGTCGGTGTTGGCGTAGGTCCATTTTGCGGGCGCGGTGTGGTGCTTGATGGCGGCGTTTTCCGCCGGCAGACCGAATGCGTCCCAACCCATCGGGTGGAGCACGTTCTTACCCTGCATCCGCTGATAGCGAGCGATCACATCGGAGATGGTGTAGTTGCGCACATGGCCCATGTGCAGCTTGCCGCTGGGGTAGGGGAACATGGACAGGCAGTAGAACTTTTCGCGGCTGCGATCTTCCACGACCTTGAAGGTCTGATGCTCGTCCCAGTAACTCTGGGCCTGGGTTTCGACATGCGCGGGATGATATTGCTCTTCCATCGGGGTGTTGGGCCTGTTTCGGTCTGCGAAATGGTAAAAGGCGCAATTATAGAGCCTTGGGGGCGATAAAGCGAAGGGCCGCGGACGCCGTTTGATTATGGTAAGCTCTGGTCGCCTATAAACAGAACAATTGCCCCACAACAGAGGGAGTTTCCATGAGAGAGAGTCTTAGGTTTTATACTGTCCTGAGCGTGCTGCTGTGCCTGCCCCTTGTGGCTCAGGCCCAGAGTGAGCGCCCACAATCTCCGTTCCGGATCTGGTCCGAGCAGGCGCCCGTCGAGCCGGACCGTGAGCATATTCGCAATGACCGTGTCGTGGCGGTCGATAACCCCAGCATCACCCCCTTTTGGCCGGAAAAGCCGAATGGCGCGGCCGTCGTGATTTTTCCGGGCGGTGGCTATAAGTGGCTGGCGTATGAAAAAGAGGGCGTCAAGGCGGCGCGCTGGCTGAATGAGCTAGGGGTGGCTGCCTTTGTGGTCAAATACCGCCTTGAGGACTACGGCCACCCGGCACCGCTGCTGGACGGCCTGAGGGCAGTTCGGTATGTGCGGGTGCATGCCGCCACCTGGGGGGTGGACCCGGAACGCATTGGCGTACTGGGCTTTTCGGCCGGAGGACATCTAGCGGGCAGCGTGGCGCTTCGCTCAGGGTTTACCCACGAAAGTCTGAAGGACGACCCCTGGGGGCGGGTCAGCGCACGGCCGGATTTCGCCATGCTGCTCTACCCGGTGGCGACCATGGAGGACCCCTATACCCATAAGGGATCCCGGCAGGCGTTGCTGGGGGAAGAGCCGAGTGCGCAGGATCGCGCTGAACACTCTCTGGAAAATCAAGTCAAACCGGGAGCACCGCCCCTGTTTCTGGTGCACGGCAACGGCGATCAGAGTGTACCGGTGGCCAACAGCCTGCAGCTCTATCAAGCGGCGCGGCCCCACAGCCCGGCCTCGGAACTGCACATTTACCAGACCGATCGCCACGGTTTTGGCCTGGAGCCCAATGAGGGCACCGCCTCCAATTGGCCCCGCGCCGCCGAGGATTGGCTGCGGCTGAACGAAGTGTTGGGCGAGTAGGTAGACTGTAACGGCGGATGCGCTTCGCTCCGATACGTCGGACCGATCCGCCCTGCACAACGTATGGGTGTTACATTGACGTCGGTTACGGCGGATGCGCTTCGCTTATCCGCCCTACGCAACCTCCGAGCCATCCGTAGGGCGGGTAAGCCGAAGGCGCACCCGCCGTTAACGCCTCATGCTGTGCAAAAAGTATGCAACTTGGCTTGCAACCCCACGGTAAACTCCCTAGAATACCCGCCCCTAACCGGCCCGGGCCTTTTGCCCGGGTCACTCCTTGCTTCACTCAGGCCCTTTTGGTCCGGGGAAGCTTTAACCCGTAAGGAGCTACAATGCGTCATTACGAAATCGTCTTTATGGTCCATCCCGACCAGAGCGAGCAAGTGCCCGGCATGATCGAGCGCTATACTGCCAGCGTCAAAAACAGCGGTGGCCAGGTTCACCGTCTGGAAGACTGGGGTCGCCGTCAAATGGCTTACTCCATCAACAAAATCCACAAGGCTCACTATGTACTCATGAACGTTGAGTGCACCGAGGAAGCCCTGGAAGAGTTGACCACCAACTTCCGCTACAACGATGCCGTCCTGCGTAACCTCGTGATTCGCGAAGACGAAGCCATCACCGAAGAGTCTCCGATCCTCAAGGCTGATAAAGATGCCCGCGAGCGCACTGCAAAGCAGGGCAGCCGCCCGCCGCGCCGTGAAGAGGGCAATGACAACTCCGACGACAACAGCTCGGACGAAGAGTCAGAAGCCGAAACCGAAAAGCAGGGGGAATAAGAGATGGCACGTTTTTTCCGTCGTCGTAAGTTTTGCCGTTTCACCGCCGAAGGCGTGAAGCGTATTGATTACAAGGATCTGGAAACGCTGAAGGCGTACATCACCGAAACCGGTAAGATTGTACCCAGCCGTATCACCGGAACCAAAGCCAAGTATCAGCGCCAGCTGTCCTCAGCGATCAAGCGCGCCCGCTACCTGGCCCTGATTCCGTACACCGACAGCCACGAGTAAGTCGAGGCCGTCAACCGGTTGAAGGAGTGCAGCATTGCGAGCGCTGGCTGAATTTATTTTGCGCGGTCGCTTGCAAGCCACAGCGGTGGCCCTGATTGGTAATTGGGTGCCCCTGCTGACCCCCGCCACCGTGGCTCTGGTCACCTTGCGCGTGGGGAGAAACAACGGTCTGCTGATTCTGTTATGGGGCGTACTACCGTCACTGCTCCTGCTCGGTTTCAGTCAGATTGCCCCGGCGGTCGCTACGGCGGTGGTCGGGGGTGTGCTACTGACTTACGGCGCCGCGCTGTTTTTACGGCGCGGCAGCGGGTGGGCCACTTGCCTGATGGGCATAGTGGCCGTAGCGACCCTGATGGCGGTCTTGCTGGGCGCTCTGGCCCCAGACGCCGTGCAGGCTGCGCTGCAGAGCTGGAATCAGCTGCTCGAAGAGCTGGCCAGTTCGGTAGACGCGTCAGTGTCGTCCTACAGTGCAACCTTTGTGCTGGGAATGCTGGCCTACGGGATGGCCTTTCCAGCCGCGCTCGGCCTGATGCTCGGGCGTTGGTGGCACTCGCTGGTGGACAACCCCGGTGGGTTCGGGGCGGAGTTTCAGGCTCTGAAACTTCACCCGATACAGGCCGTGACCAGTATGGCCGCCGCCGTGTATTGCCTGTTCCAGGGGTTGGATTACGCACTGTGGTCAGCGTTGTTTCTGCTGCCTTTGGTGCTGCAGGGGGTGGCAATGGTGCACCGCCTGGTAGCCATCAAGGGGCTTGGGGTTCAGTGGCTGTTTGTGTTTTACGCGGTATTGATACTGCTGGAACCTGCGACACAGCTGTTGGCCGTGTTGGCATTTCTGGATACTTGGCTGAATTTTCGCGAGCGGGCAACACCCCGGGCCTGAGGCCCCGCCCGATCGCCGGATCATACAACTTAGAGGGTAAACGAGATGGACGTTATTCTGCTGGAAAAAGTAGGCAAGCTCGGTGGCATTGGCGACCAGGTTGCTGTTAAAGCCGGCTTCGGCCGCAACTTCCTGCTGCCGCAGGGCAAAGCCATTCCGGCCACCGCCGAGAATGTGGCTGAGTTTGAAGCGCGTCGCGCTGAACTGGAAGCCGCTGCTGCCGCCAAGCTGAGCGAAGCCGAAGCGCGCGCCGCCAAGCTGGCGGAAGTCAGCGTTACCATCGGCGCCAACGCGGGCGACGAAGGCAAGCTGTTCGGTTCTATCGGTACTCGCGATATCGCCGATGCCATTACTGCGGCTGGCGTTGAAGTCACCAAGGCTGAAGTCAAACTGCCGGAAGGTGCGCTGCGCGAAATCGGTGAGTACGAGATCGACGTGCAAGTGCATGCTGAAGTCATTCAGGCGGTCAAAGTCAGCGTAGTGGCCGAGTAACGGGCACTACCCTGGGCCGGTCTGATTCCATGGCCGGCGGTGACAAGTCTGACGAAATCGGGCACTATCGACCCCTCGGGGACTGATCGGTAGTGCCCGTTTTTTTGTCCGAGAATTACCTGTACTGAGAGCCCATGTCTGATCTACCCTTGGATCTGCCCTCGGAGGAAGAGACCTCCCCGGCGAAAATGCCCCCGCCGCACTCGGTAGAAGCCGAGCAGGCGGTATTGGGTGGTTTGATGCTGGACAATATGCGCCTGGAAGCGGTGCGCGAAGTGCTGTCCGAACGGGACTTTTACCGGGATGACCACCGCCAGATCTTCCTGCGCATGTGCGAGCTGGCCGAAGAAGACCAGCCACTGGATGTCATTACCCTGTCGGAAGAGCTGCACCGGCACGAGGAGCTGGAGCGGGTCGGCGGACTGGGATATCTGACAGAATTGGCGGCCAATACCCCCAGTGCGGCCAATATCCTCGCCTACGCCAATATCGTGCGCGAGCGCTCGACGCTGCGCCAGCTCATCAGTGTCGCCCAGGAGATCAGCAAGTCCGGTTACAACCCTCTGGGGCTCGACGCCGACGACCTGCTGCAGATCGCCGAAAAGCGGGTGGCGGAAATTGCCGAGGATCGCCCCAAAGAAGGCGGGCTGACCGACCTGAACGCGCTGCTCAAGGATACCGTACAGCGCATTGACGAACTGTTCCGTTCGGGCAGTGATCTGACCGGGGTCAGCTCCGGCCTGGAGGATCTGGATCAGCGCACGTCCGGCTGGCAGCCCGGCGAACTGGTGATTCTGGCCGCCCGACCCTCCATGGGTAAAACCGCCCTGGCGCTGAATTTTGTCGAGTCCTCCATTTTTACCCAGACGCGCCCGACCCTGGTGTTCAGTATGGAAATGCCCTCGGCGGCACTGGTGATGCGGATGATGTCCTCCATCGGGCGGATTGATCAGGGCAAGATCCGCAACGGTAAGTTGACCGAGGAGGATTGGCCCAAGCTGTCCGCCGCGGTCAGTAAGATGAAAGACAAGCCATTGTTCATCGACGATACCCCGGGGCTTTCGCCCACCGAAATGCGTGCCCGGGTGCGGCGCATTGCCCGCGAGCACGGCAATCCGGCGATGATCATGGTGGACTACCTGCAGTTGATGCAGCTCTCCGGTCCGAGCGAAGGGCGGACCCAGGAGATTTCCGAAATCTCCCGCTCGCTCAAGGCCATGGCCAAGGAATTCGACTGCCCGGTCATTGCGCTGTCCCAGTTGAACCGGGGGGTGGAGCAGCGTCCCAACAAGCGGCCCATGAACTCGGATCTGCGTGAGTCCGGTGCCATCGAGCAGGATGCCGATGTGATTCTCTTCATTTACCGGGATGAGTATTACAACGAGGACAGCCCGGACAAGGGGATTGCCGAGCTGATTCTTGGCAAGCAGCGT
The DNA here is from genome assembly GCF_002388575.1 of Marinimicrobium sp. UBA4509. Taxonomy (NCBI): domain Bacteria; kingdom Pseudomonadati; phylum Pseudomonadota; class Gammaproteobacteria; order Cellvibrionales; family Cellvibrionaceae; genus Marinimicrobium; species Marinimicrobium sp. UBA4509. Next base: position 45,480 of record NZ_DGMV01000078.1, on the reverse strand, counting down.
AACGGTGAAATCGGCACCTGTCGGGCGGCGTTTATTGGCAAGTTCACCCGCTTCGAAAACCTGGCGCCGGAATATATGCAGCAAGGGGAATATTGATGCATAGGGTGACGCTTTTGCCTCTGAAAGCATGAATCAGGCGCCATGCTGCACAAAGATTGTACATCCCGAAACGACCGTGTATTATCCCGCCCCCAAGTTTGGGTAATTAGGTAACGCTGTGCCTGGCACGGCGTTAGGGTCCGCACCGCGTTGTCGCCTGAAACGAGCCAGCCATGCAGGTATTTCATCAGATTCACTCGCTGCGCACCGCTTTGGCTGAGGAACGTCGCCAGGGCAAGCGTATTGGGTTTGTGCCCACCATGGGCAACCTGCATCAGGCACATCTTGCTCTGGTGCAGCAGGCTCAGGCCAGCTGTGACTGTGTCGTTACCAGTATTTTCGTCAACCCGCTGCAGTTCGGGCTGAACGAAGACTGGGACAAGTACCCCCGGACACTGGCGGCCGACACGGCCAAACTGGAAGCCATCGGCTGCGACTTCCTGTTCTGCCCCGACGAAACCGAGATTTACCCCAACGGCATGGCCGAACAGACCCGGGTCGTCGTGCCCACCATGACCGACGTGCTCTGTGGTGCCAGTCGCCCGGGCCATTTTGAAGGCGTGACGACGGTTGTCACCAAACTGTTCAACATCGTTCAGCCGGATGAGGCGGTGTTCGGTGCCAAAGACTTCCAGCAATTGGCCGTGATCCGCCGGATGGTGGAAGACTTGTGCATGCCGGTCAGGATCAGCGCCGGAGACATTGTGCGCGAAGCCGACGGCCTCGCGCTCAGCTCCCGAAATGGCTTTATTGGTGAGGATGAGCGCCCGCGGGTGTCTCAGTTGTATCGGAGCCTGTGTTGGGTGCGCGAGCAGATTCAGTCCGGTCGGCGCGACTATCTCGTGCTGGCGGAAGAAGCGAAGGAACAGATTGAAAACGCGGGTTTCCGACCCGACTATGTCAGTGTGTGCAACAGTCATACGCTCGACCCGGCGGCCCACGATGACGCCGAAATCACGATTCTCGGCGCGATGTACACTCGGGGTGCGCGCCTGATTGACAATGTATCCCTTGTGCTGGACGCTTGACGTCAGCACCAAACACGGGAGAAGCCTATGCTTTCTACTCTGCTGAAAGGCAAATTGCACATGGCGGCGGTCACCCAGGCCGAGCTCTGGTACGACGGCTCATGCGCCATTGATAGCGATCTGGTGGCGCTGGCTGGGCTGCGCGAGTTTGAACAGATTGATATCTACAACGTCAACAATGGCGAGCGGTTCACCACCTACGTGATCCTGGCGGAAGCCGGATCGGGAACCATCTCCATGAACGGCGCCGCGGCCCGCAAAGTGCAGGTCGGCGACCGGGTCATCATCGCCAGTTACGGGCAGTACAGCGAAGCCGAGCTGCTCAATCACAAGCCTCGCCTGGTGTATCTCGATGAGAACAACCGGGTAGAGCGCACGACCAATACCATTCCGACCCAGGTCGCCTGACCCGGGTTGCCCCACACCCGCCTCCAATCCGGCGGGTGTGGCTCTCCTTCCTCTCCGGCGCTTTCGAGCTCCTTTGATCGACATCATCCGCTTAACGATTATTTACGGCTTGGCCGCTTTGGACAACGTTGTCTGTGGCCAATTTCAGAAACTGCTGTTAAGCTTGAGTTTGCGGCTCCGAGCCCGGATCTTGAACACTAGCGTCAACCACGAATTGCAATAACAACTGTCAGCGAGGCTTCTCATGTCCGAACACCACATCCACCCGGTTCCCGATTCCTTCAAAGCGCATGCGGCCATTGATGCGGAGCGCTATCGGGCGATGTACCAGCGCTCAGTAGAGGACCCGGATGGGTTCTGGGCGGAGCAGGCCGACGCCTTTCTGACCTGGGACAAAAAGTGGGACAAGGTGTGTGAGAGCGATCTGCGCAAAGGGGAAGTCGCCTGGTTCAAGGGCGGCAAGCTCAATGTCAGCGTAAACTGCGTCGATCGCCATCTGGAGCAGCGGGCGGATCAGGTCGCCATCATCTGGGAGGGGGATGACCCCTCGGAAGACCAGATGATCACTTACCGGGAATTGCACACCGAAGTCAGCCGGCTGGGCAATCTGTTGCGTGAGCGCGGCGTCAAGAAAGGCGATCGAGTGTGCATTTATATGCCGATGATTCCCGAGGCCACCTACGCCATGCTCGCCTGTGCCCGTCTGGGCGCCATCCACTCGGTGGTGTTTGGTGGCTTCTCCCCTGATGCACTGAAAGACCGGATTCTGGATGCGGATTGCCAGGTGCTGATCACCGCCGATGAGGGGGTTCGCGGTGGCAAACACATCCCGCTGAAAAACAATGCGGACAAGGCGATGAACGCCTGCCCGGGTGTGCATACTTGCCTGGTGGTCAAGCGTACCGGTGCCGATGTCGGCTGGAAGGAAGGTCGGGATATCTGGTACGAACAGGAAGTGGAGCGCCAATCCGATCACTGTGAGCCGGAGAGCATGGATGCCGAAGACCCCCTATTCATTCTGTATACCTCGGGCTCTACCGGCAAACCCAAGGGGGTGCTGCACACCTCCGGTGGCTATCTGCTGCAGTCGGCCATGACCCATAAATATGTATTTGACCACCAGGAAGGTGACGTTTACTGGTGTACGGCGGATGTGGGCTGGGTCACTGGCCACAGCTACATCGTATACGGCCCCCTGGCGAACGGTGCAACCACGCTGATGTTTGAAGGGGTGCCCACCTACCCGGATGCCTCCCGCTGTTGGCAGGTGGTCGACAAGCATATGGTCAACACCTTTTACACCGCGCCCACGGCCATTCGGGCTCTGATGGGGGCGGGCGATAAGTGGGTCACCCAGACCTCCCGTCAGTCCCTGAAGCTGTTGGGAACCGTGGGGGAGCCAATCAATCCCGAGGCGTGGGAGTGG
>NZ_DGMV01000078.1:34873-42386 GCF_002388575.1 Marinimicrobium sp. UBA4509 | reverse complement strand
GTCGGGCGTGGGGAATGCCCGGTGGTCGACACCTGGTGGCAGACCGAAACCGGTGCCCATATGCTGACCCCGCTGCCCGGTGCCACCGACCTGAAACCCGGTTCCGCCACTTTGCCCTTCTTCGGGGTGCAGCCGGTGCTGCTGGACAATGAGGGCCATGAAATAGAGGGCGCCGGTTCCGGTAACCTGGCGATCAAGGCGCCCTGGCCAAGCCAGATTCGCACGGTGTATGGCGATCATCAGCGCTGTATCGATACCTATTACAGTGCCTACCCCGGTTACTACTTTACCGGCGACGGTGCCCGTCGGGATGAGGATGGTTATTATTGGATTACCGGCCGGGTGGATGACGTGCTCAACGTCTCCGGCCACCGGATGGGGACCGCGGAAGTGGAGAGTGCGCTGGTGCTGCACCCGAAAGTCTCCGAGGCCGCAGTTGTTGGCTATCCCCACGACATCAAGGGCCAGGGCATCTATGCGTATGTCACCCTGATGGGCGGTGAAGAGCCGAGCGATGCGCTGCGTAAGGAGCTGATTGACCTGTGCGTACAGGAAATCGGCGCCATTGCCAAACCGGATATTATTCAGTGGGCGCCCGGCCTGCCGAAAACCCGCTCGGGTAAAATCATGCGCCGCATCCTGCGCAAAATTGCCGCCAACGAGCTCGATAATCTCGGGGATACCTCAACGTTGGCGGACCCGGCCGTGGTGGATGATCTGATCGATAACCGGGCCAATCAATAAAACCAATTGTGGGAGAGTAGAGACCAATGAATCAGCTTTGGAAGCAACGTTTCGGCATGGGGGTACTGGCCACCGCGTTGGCGGCGGCCGCACTGAATGCCGGGGCCGGTGAGTCACCCCGGCTCGAACAGCAGTGGGTAACCGAGGGGCTCCGCACTCCGGAGTCTGTGCTTTACCATGAGGTTGATGGCGAAGCCTATCTGCTGGTGGCCGAAATCGAAGGCGAAGGCAATCAGGCCGACGGTAAAGGGGGGATTGCCAAGCTATCCCTGGACGGCGAAATTATTGATCAGGACTGGGCCCGCGGTATGAGCGCCCCGAAAGGCATGGGCGTTCTGCGCAACACTCTCTATGTCGCCGACCTGACCGAGGTTTTGGCGGTGAGCCTGAAAACCGGGCAGATCATGTCCCGGATTCCGGTGGCGGACTCGGTGTTCCTGAACGATGTCGCCATTGATGATGGGGGAACCGTCTATGTCTCCGATACCCGCACGGGCAAGGTCCACCGCATTCTAAGTGACGGTGCTGAGCTGTTTCTGGAGGGCCTGAAAGATCCGAACGGTCTTTACATCGACGGCGACGATATCTATATCGGGGCTGGAAACCGGTTGCTGAGAGCGAATCCCGAAGGCGATCTGGAAACCGTGGCCGAAGGCTTTGAGTCCGGCATTGATGGCGTTGAGAAAATCGGTTCCAACGAGTTCCTGGTGACCTGCTGGGTCGGGCTGGTGTATCACGTCCGTGATGGCCAGGTGACCCGCCTGATGGATACCCGTGATCCGCGCATGAATACCGCCGACCTGGGGTGGAATCCGGATGATGGGGTCACCTATATTCCCACATTCTTTACCGACTCGGTCATTGCCTACCGTTGGCGCTGATGACGACTCCACTGATCGACAGCCACTGTCACCTGGATTTTGAGGCTTTTGATCGGGACCGGGAGGCACTCTGGTCCCGGTGTCGATCCGGGGGAATTCATCAGCTGATTATTCCGGGGACGGATCCGGAGCAGTGGGGGCGAGCCCGGGCGCTTTGTGACGCACCGCACTCCGATTGGTACTTCGCCGCCGGTATGCATCCCTGGTGGCAGAGCCGGGCCGTTGAAGGCTGGGAGGCGGTGTGCCGGGATTTCCTGGCTCACCCCCGCTGCGTGGCGGTGGGGGAGTGTGGTCTGGACAAGCATATCGATACGCCCATGGACGAGCAGGAGTCCCTGCTGGACATCCATCTTGAGCTGGCCCGGAGCTGTGACAAACCGCTCATTCTTCACTGCGTCAAAGCCCACAATGAACTGATCCGGCGGCTCAAGCGCCACCGCTTTCCTCGGGGTGGTGTGGTTCATGCCTTCAGCGGTAGTGCCGACATGGCGCAAACCTATTGGCAGATGGGATTTCGGCTCGGCGTGGGAGGTGTCATCACCTATGAGCGCGCCCGCAAAACCCGGGACGCCGTCAGCCGGGTGCCGTTTGAGGCACTGTTACTGGAAACCGATGCACCGGACATGCCGTTGTCGGGCCGGCAGGGCGAGCGCAACAGTCCGGAGTTCTTACCGTTGATTGCCCAGGCGCTCGCCGATTTGAGGGGTTGCTCTGAGGAGCAGGTGGCCCGTCAGACCACCGACAATACCCGGCAGCTCTTCGGTATCTGAATGGCGGTTCAATTTGATGCGAAAGCGTCGGCTCAACAGCCTCGGTCCTGAAGATAGCGTTCCACGGCCTGACTGGCGGCGGCGAACCCGAAACTGCCCGTGACCATAACCGCCGAGCCCAGTCCACCGCCACAGTCGAGTTTGACTCCGCTGTCCGGGTCCCGGTTGCCTTTATCGCCCACGCACACGCTGCCGTCCAACTGAGGGAAGTGCATCTGCTCATTGGAATAAATGGCGTCCACCCGAAAGCGTCGCTTGGCGTCTTTGCGAAATCCGTAATGTCGAAAGAGCAGATTGCGTACCTTGCGCAGCATGGGGTCGTAAGCGGTTTGTGCCAGGTCGGAACAGACAATCTGCTTCGGGTCCCGCTTCCCACCCGAAGAGCCCACGGTGATCAGGCGGCCCTTGAGGCGACTGATGTAGGCCACCAGGTGTGCTTTGATGTGGGCGGAGTCGATGGCATCAATCACAACGTCGTGGTCCCGATTGATCAGTTGTTCAATATTGTCACTGGTCAGAAAGGTTTCCTCGCTGTGAACCGTCATCTCCGGGTTGATGGCCTTGAGGCGATCGCTCACCACCTGATTCTTGGACGCGCCGATATAGCCCTCCAAAGCGTGCAGTTGCCGGTTGGTGTTGGTCACGCACACGCCATCGAGCTCGATCAGGGTCAGGGTCCCGACGCCGGTACGCGCCAAGGCCTCCGCCGCCCAACTGCCTACGCCACCCAGCCCAACTACGGCAAAGTGAGCGCCTGCCAGGTGCTCCAGGGCCGGTTCGCCATAAAGCCGCGCCAGGGAGCCAAAGCGTTGCCGGTAAGCGGGCGTCAGAGTCATGCAGTGCTCCTCAAGTGCAGGGGTAGGCTGGATAATGTGCCATTGTAAAAGATTTGAGCACTTTGGCCTAAATAAAGCCGTGTTAAACCTTGAGATATCTCCAAAGCTGTGCAACTATTAGTCCGCTGGAATCTAATATAAGCCTTAAGCAGGGTCCGTTGTCCGTCGTTTGATAAAGGACGCGATCGATGCAAAAAGGCGATCAGCCAAATTATAAAGTGAGAGAGGATAGGGAGAAATGAACCATTCAAACGACGTTCTTCCAGTCGGGTTTCCTGCTGTCTATAGCCAGTCGGACTCGATTGCCCCGCGTTTCATACCTGCGTTAGCAAATCCTTTGTAACGATATCTGTGTTAAGTCAAGTGCCAGCGTTGGTACGGGCTTTTCGTTTTCACTTTGGTGATTTCCCCGAAGGGAGTTGCTGTGGCTGTACGTTAGAGTCGCATCTGGTTTGTGCATCCTTGCAGGCCAGCGTGTTCCAGTAGTGAGAGTCAAAGACATTAGTCTACATAATAAACCAGGAGGCACCATGTCCCTATTTAACTACAAGTTTGGTAAGCAATTCTTGGCCAACACATCCATGACCGCTCTGGCACTGGCTGTTGCCGGCGCCGCCCAGGCCCAGGCGCCTGCGGATGAGCCGGTACTGGAAGAAGTGGTGGTGACCGGTTTCCGCCAGAGTCTGGCTCAGGCCTTGGATGTGAAACGTGATAATGTTGGTGCTGTCGATGCCATTTTGGCCGAAGACATCGCTGACTTCCCGGACCAGAACCTGGCCGAATCTTTGCAACGTATCCCCGGTATTGCCATTACCCGTGACTCCGGCGAAGGCCGCGAGATTTCCGTGCGAGGCCTGTCCGGTGAGTTTACCCGTATCCGTATCAACGGTATGGAAGCGATTGCCGCAACCGGCGGTGAAGGTGGTCCTAACCGCAGCCGTAGCTTTGACTTCAACGTCTTTGCCTCTGAGCTGTTCAACTCCATCGTCGTGCGCAAAACGGCATCCGCGAATGTGGACGAAGGTTCACTGGGGGCCGTGGTCGACCTGAATACCGGGCGTCCCTTTGGTTATGACGAAGGCCTGACTCTGGTCGGTGCTGTTGAAGGTCAGTACAACGACCTGAATGAAGATTTTGGTCCTCGCGTCACTGGCTTGTTCGCCTATAACGATCCGGAAGGTATATGGGGTGTATCAGCGTCAGTCGCTTATTCAGATAACAGCACCAGCGAAATGGGGCAGAACACCGTTCGCTGGCAAGCTGCGGATTTTGCCAGTGTTGAAGGCGTGGACTGTACCGCCAATCCGGATGATTCGGGTTGTGTTGAAGTCGGTAACGGCTTCCACCCGCGTATTCCCCGCTACGGTCTGATCGATGTCGATCGCAAGCGCTTGGGTATTACCGGTGGTCTGCAGTTCCGTCCGACCGATGCCACGACAGTGAGCCTGGATCTGTTGTACTCCGAGCTGGACGCTTCCCGTGCGGAAAAATGGGGCGAAGTCCTGTTCCGCGGTAACGAAGGTGGTATGGACGTGGTCGATTACACCTACGACGCGGCCAGCAACAACCTGAACTCCATGACCGTGAACAACGCCTGGGTCCGGAATGAAAACTTCCTGAAAGCCTGGACCACCGAGTTCAACCAGGTGTCTTTGGATGTTGAGCATGAGTTCAATGAAGACCTGACCGGTCACTTCCTGGCGGGCACCTCGGAATCCGAGCTGGACTTCCCCTACGAAATCACGTTCATGTACGACGATCGTGATTATCAGGGCTTCAGCTACGATTATACCGATGATGAATTCCCGGTCATCGCGTTCAACGGACCGGATGTGACTGATCCGACCAACTTCCAGATGTCCGAATTCCGTGATCGTCCGACAAACACCGTACACGGTTTTGATACGGTCGCGGGTGATTTCACCTACTACCTGAACGATGCGTACTCTGTCGATTTTGGTGCTAGCTACAAGAAGTTCACCTTTGATACCGAAGGCTACCGTCGCGATACCGGTGTTTGCGGAGCTGAATTGATTGATTGCTCCAGCGATGACGTCTACGGAATTCCCGGTACCGACGCTCTGAGCGAAGTCTTTACTTTCGACGACAAAATGGGTTCTGGCTCTACCAGCCAGTGGGTGATTCCCGACCTGTGGGCCTGGGCCGACGAAATTGACCTGTTCAATCAGGAAGCGCGTCAGGACCAGGGCAACATTCGTAGCGTTGAAGAAGAAAGCACCTCTCTGTTTGTGCAGTTGAACGGTGAGACGCAACTGGCCGGCAAGGACTTCATGTTTGACGTTGGTGTTCGTTACGCCGAAACCGATCAGACATCTTCCGGTTACAACTCCGGTCAGTTTGTCACCGTAAAGCGTGATACTTACGATGACGTACTGCCGTCGTTCAACACCGCCATGTATCTGACCGAAGACCTGATTTGGCGCGTGTCCGGTGCCAGTGTGATGACCCGTCCGGGACTGGGCAACCTGAGTCCTGGTGGTAGCGTTGACAGCTTCAACTACAGCGTATCGTTCCAGAACCCGCAACTGGATCCGACTCGTGCAGATTCTTTTGATACCTCGTTGGAGTGGTACTTTGCAGACGAGGCGATCGCGTCTATTGCCTTGTTTACCAAAGATATCGAGTCACGTCCGATTGGCGTAGAGCGCGAGGGCACCTATGCCTCTACCGGTCTGCCCTTGTCCCTGCTGGCGCCGACCTCCCCGGCCGAGGCGGATCCGGAAGGTCGTCCCTGGACCATTTCATCACTGGAAAATGGCCCGGGCGCAGAAGTGAAAGGTTTTGAGCTGGCACTGCAGGCTCCTTTCTCTACCTTTACTGATGCGGAGCTGGTGCGGGACTTTGGCTTTATTGCCAACTATACCTACGTTGATTCCGATGTAGACTACACCTTTGGAGACGATGTGGTCAGCGAGCGTCTGTTCGGCTTGTCCAACAACTCCTACAACACCACGGTGTACTACGAAAACGAACGTTTCAACGCCCGTATTTCCGCGGCTTATCGTGATGATTACATCACGGGAACCAGCGGTACCGGGAACCGTTTTGAAGGCTACGAAGGTACCTTCAATGTCGATTTCTCTGCAGGCTACGAGCTGAACGACAACCTCGACATCAACTTTGAAGCGCTGAATCTCACCGATGACTACCAGGATCGCTGGACCGACATCTCCGAGAAGCGTCGCTACGAGTACGACCATACCGGTCGTGTCTTCAAAGTCGGTGTGAAGTACCAGTACTAAGCGAATCCCACCTTCGGGTGCGCTTTGATCAACCCCGGGAGCCGCCAGGCTTCCGGGGTTTTTTTATGCATTAGGCAAAGTGGGCGGGTCTGTGTCATGCTATTGAGTACGGGGTTTTTGACGACTATTGCCAATACTCAGGAGGTGTCCAGACCGTGGGACTACGACTGCCCGCCAGAGCCGAAAATGCCCAAGGCGAGCCTCGCCGTATTGGGGTCGAGCTGGAAATGAATGGTCTGACGCTGGATCAGCTCAGTGAGCTGGTGGCGGATTACCTGTCTCTGACCGTCAAGCCGAATGGGCGCTATGAACGGGTGCTCAGTGGCGACCCTGCCGGGGACTGGGGTGTGGAACTGGATTTCCGCCTGCTCAAGGAGCTCGGGCGGGAGGAGCGTGATCGGGGCACCTTCTCTGGTGAACTCGGAGACTCGGCCGAAGAGGTTCTGAAGTGGTTGGCCGACTCACTGGTGCCGATGGAGCTGGTCAGCCCGCCGCTGCCCATGACCCGGCTCGATGAGGTAGAGGAAATCATCCGACGCTTGCGCGCGGCCGGCGCCAAGGGGACCTCGGATCGTCTGATCAACGCCTTCGGTATGCAGCTGAACCCGGAGGTGCCCGACGAAAAAACCGGAACGATAACCGCTTATCTCAAAGCGTTTTCCTGTCTGTACGACTGGCTTTATGCGCGGGCGGACATCAATTTGTCCCGTCAGGTCACTCACTATATTGATCCCTATCCCACGGATTATCGACGCCTGTTGGCCAGAGCGGATTACTGGCCTGATCAGAGTCAGTTGATCGATGACTATCTCGCTCACAATCCCTCGCGAAATCGCGCGCTGGACATGTTGCCGTTGTTTGCTCACCTGGATGAACCCCGCGTGCGACAGCAGCTGAATGACCCCTTGATCAAGGCGCGTCCGGCGTTTCATTACCGTTTGCCGGACTGTGAAATCCATCGTCCGGACTGGACCCTGGCGTTGGCCTGGAATGACTGGCTGGAAGTGGAAGCTCTGGCT
>NZ_DGMV01000078.1:30381-34768 GCF_002388575.1 Marinimicrobium sp. UBA4509 | reverse complement strand
GAGCTCTGGCGGCGGATGCGCCACGCCTGGCGGACTGTTGCTGGTCGTACCACGAGTTTCTGGCCGATCCGCTGGATCGTTGGTTTGGTGATTGGGTCCAGCAGGTGGAGGATCGATGGTTGCGCCGTTAGTGGCGGTGACCGGGCCGCAGCGAGGTGCATTCGGCCCCCGTTTTCTGGTCGCTCAAGTGCTGCGTCTGTATGGTGCCCGCCCGATACAGGTGCGTCCCAGTGATGTCGACGCACTGCCGGACTTTGATGCGGTGGTGGTGACCGGCGGACACGACGTGCAACCGGTGTTGTACGGTGCGGAGCCCGAGGTCCATCCCAAGTATGATCCCGAACGGGATGAGCTGGAAAAGCGGGTCATTCACAAAGCCCTGGCGGAACATCGTCCGTTGTTGGGGATTTGCCGGGGGGCACAGCTACTGAACGTGTGCCTCGGCGGTACACTGGTGCAGGATCTTCGTCTGCATCGGCGCAAAACCTCGCATCGACGTACCATTCTGCCTCTTAAAACACTGGACGTCGTTCCGGGAACGCTCTTGCTGAAACTACTGGGGCAGGGGGCCCAGAGAATCAATAGCCTGCACAATCAGGCCATCGATCGTTTGGGGCGGGGGTTGCACATCGCTGGGCGGGACCACGATGGTATCGTGCAGGCGGTTGAGGATCCCGCTTACGGTTATTTATTGGGCGTTCAATGGCACCCGGAATTTTTGTTGTACCGCCGTTCGCAGCGGCACCTGTTTCGCGCTTTGATTGCGAGCATAAAAAAGCCGGCCCTGGGGTGAGGCCGGCAAACTGTGCAAACGCACGTGGGTGGAGTTAAGTAATCAGAAGCGCAGGCGCAGGCCAACCTTGACGGTGTCGAGGTCGGTGTCCTCAACGTTCGGTAGTTCCTCGAGGCGCGTATCGATTTCGTAGCGGCTGTACTCGACGATCATGTTCAGGTTCTGCGCCAGGCGGAAATCCATGCCCGCTGCGTAGAAGGGATCGTCACCGTCGGTATCACCCGAACCCACGGGGGTGTCGATATCCGCTTCCCAGAAAAACTGCCCGCCTTTGGCATACAGGCCCCAGCTGTCGGACAGCGGCAGGCGCCCGATCACCGCCATGCCGTAGCCTTCGGCGTCTGCGGTCGCCAGGTCGTTGCCGTACTCGCCGAAATAGGTCGCGCTGGCTTCCAGGCCCACATAGGGGTTGAAAAAGCCCCCGAAGCTCAATTCAAAAAAATCCTTTTCATCATCAAACTCTCCGCCACGGGCCTTGAAGCCACCGTAGCTGCCACCGACGTAGACATGGGCCGCGTTCTCGTTGTGGGAGACGCTGTCCTGTGCCAGAGCGGCGCCGGAGGTCAGCGCCAGTGCGCCTGCGATACCGTACATGATTGACTGTTTCATAGGATCATTCCTCTTTGGTTGTGATTGACAAAGCATGTCAGTGAACATTGAAACGGTCCGGTGAGTCCGGAATTCATTCCTCTTTCGGTGTCACATTCAGGGTGCTCTCGACCGAGCGCACCCCCTGCGTATTCAGCGTCGTGTAATACGCCAGTTCCTGCTGGTCCCGGTGATCAACCTCCCCGCTCAGGGTGACGTGCCCCTGCTGTGTGTCGACCGCAATGCGGGCGCCGGGCAGGTTGATGTTGGCCAGCAGCCGGGTTTTGACCTTGGCCAGGAGCGCGCTATCAGACTGTTGCTCGCTCCAGGCCGACGATGAGTGGTGGTCCTCAGTCAAACGGGGGTTCACTTGTTCTTCACTGCTGGCCTGTTGAGTCAGCAGCGTCATGGTGGCAGCCGTCAGGCTGATGCCAATAATCCAGTAGCTGTAACGTCCCAGACGGGCTAGCGGTGTCATTGTGTGCTCCCCAACGGTTCGGAAATTTCAGTAAAGTGACCGGAACGGCGCGGGGCCGCTCCGGTTCGGCATGGCAATTACTGCCAGCCGCTTCCACTGCCCTGTCCTTCGTATTCGGACTGGGTTACTTCGCCATCTCCATCGCTGTCCATGGACTCAAAGCGGCGGTCACTGATGCCGCTGTTTTTGGCTTCGTCCTTGTTGATGCTGCCGTCACCGTTCTGGTCGATCACCGAGAACGCGGAGTCGGCGCCGCTTCCCTGAGTCTGAGTGTCATCCTGAGCCACTGCGCTCAGGGTTCCCAAAGACAGAAGTGCGGTGGTTGCAATCACAGATACAATTTTCATAATTCACCTCATCATTCCTGTTGGTGTGTTACCAGCTATTGACGCGCCGGTACCGAAGCATGTCAGGCAACGGTGCTGAGTCTTTTTTGCCTGACGCCGAGGTGTATTGCCAAGGTCGTGCCACCTTTCAAAAAATATTTATTTTCAATCACTTAGCTAAATTGCTACCCGTTTGGTGGAATTTTTCCACCGATACAGTGTTGCTAAAGTGCGACGGAGTTTTGGTTTATTGGGCGCGAGGCCCGCTATGATCGGTGGGCGAGGGTGTTTCTTATTGGCAACAGTGCGCCCGTGTTCTGAACGGTCCGGGTGGTCGCCATCGCTACGAGGAAAAATTCATGCCGCACCGAAGAGGCCTGTCACTGTCCCAGCAATGGTTATTGATTGCCGTGGTGACATTGGTGCCGATGCTGGCATTGGTGGCCTATGCGTCCTGGTCGTTTTATCAGCAAATGCACACCCAGCGCCTGCTGGTGGATCACTCCGACGCGCTGGTCAGCCGGCAGTCGGGGTTGAATGCCCAGGTGCGTGATCTGGAGCGCTTTGCCCGGCAATATCGCCTGCTGCGTGATGTGACGTTTCTCGAACCCTATCAACAGAAGCGTGATGCAATTTTGACCGAGCTGGACCAACTGACCCAGTGGTTTGAGGGCGGTACTTCGCGGCGTATTGAACGTGTTGCCAAACCGCAACAGAGCGTGGTTTACGGCGCGCTTGTCGCGCTTGAAAATACGCTGCATGCTCTAAATGATGAAGCAATTCAATCCTGGCAGGACGAAGAATTTACCGAGCAACTTGCCGTTCTCTCCCAGCGTCGCTCCGCACTCGATGAGGCCGTCAGTGAATATGTTGCGGTGCTCAGTGATCGTAACGAGGCGGCGCTTCAACAGATTCTGTGGCGCCTGTCTCTGTTGGGAATGATCAGTCTTCCGGTGACCTTGACGCTTATGGCACTGGGGTTCTGGCAGATGATTCGCCCGCTGCGCCGATTGTCCTCGGCGATCCGTCATTTGGGCCACCGCGATTGGGAAACCCCTATCCGGGTCACCGGCCCCCGGGACCTGCAGGCGCTGGGCGAGCGGCTGGAATGGTTGCGGGGCCAGTTGCTGGCGGTCGAGCAGCAAAAGCAGATATTTTTGCGCCATGTGTCGCACGAACTGAAAACACCACTGTCCGCGATCGTGGAAGCGGGGTCCTTACTGCAGGATGAAGTGCCGGGGCCGATCAATGCTCGCCAACAGAATGTTTTGCGAATTCTGCTCGAGAATTCACAAAATCTGCAGGAACTTATTCAGCAGTTATTGAACTACAACGTCATAACCCACAATGTCACGGTAGAGGATCGAGCCGTGGCTATGGAACCGCTGTGTGCGCGAATTACCCAGCGCCTCGATCAACAGAACCTGCGTCATCGGGTGACCTGGGATTACCAGGGCAGCCCCGGGAGCCTGAACGGCGACACTCACCTGCTGGAAATGATATTGACCAACTTACTGTCCAATGCCTATCACTATTCATCCGATGGCGGCGTCGTGCGCGTGCGCTGGGGAGTTGACCAGAGTGGCGCCTGGTTGTCCGTCGCCGATCAGGGGCCGGGTATTCACCCGAACGATCAGGACAAAATATTTCAGCCGTTTGTGCAGGGACGTGTCCGTCGGCACGGATCGGTACACGGTAGCGGAGTGGGGCTGGCGATTGTCAAAGAGTCAGTGGCCCGGCTCGGAGGCAGTATTGAGCTGACGTCGGCCCCGGGGGAAGGCAGCTGTTTTCTGCTTCGCTATCCGGTGTCAGAGGCGTCCCGGGCGTTACCGATCAGTGAGGCATCGACATGATGAAACTTCGGCTGGTATACCTGTTGTTACTGTTCAGTGGATGCGTTCATTGGGAGGACCGTGCGGTCGACTCCGCGGTGCGCCCTCAGCCGGTACCTTCGCCGCAGGCGCCGGCTAAAGAAGTCACCAGCCACCATACGTTTCACAATCTGGAAGCCCTGGTAACCTTCCGTCATCAGGCCTGCCAACTGCCGGTTGAAGAGCGGGATCAACTGCTCAACGCCTATCGCGAAATGACGTCGGATGAAGCGGTATTGGGTTCGCTTATGCTGGCGACCTGTGAGCCGGATCAGACGCCGGGTCTGTTGGCCAACTCGTTGGTCGCCGCCCGGAGTATCGAGCGTCCGCC
>NZ_DGMV01000078.1:22446-30175 GCF_002388575.1 Marinimicrobium sp. UBA4509 | reverse complement strand
GTGAGTATCGAGCGTCCGCCGCCCGGTTTTCCGGCATTCCTGGAGCTGTTGGCCGCAGAGGCGAAGTCTTATGCGTTGCTGGAGAGACGGCTGAAAAACACCCAGAAAAAACTCGACGATATGATTGACGGTATTCGAGCCATTGAGGCGGAAATGGGTGAGTCGACGGATGAGGAATCGCTGCGATGAGTGAAGCCCGAACAACCGCGACAGAACCACCACTGATTTTATTGGTGGACGATGACCCGGACATTCTCCAGCTCCTGAGTATGCGACTGAATGCCTCCGGCTACCGGGTGGCGACCGCGAGCTCGGGTGAGGAGGCGCTGGCCAGCCTGGATCGCGAACAGGCCGCTGCGGTGATTACCGATCTGCGCATGGAGCCGATGGATGGCATGGCCCTGTTCGCGCACATACAGCAGAACTGGCCCAACGTGCCGGTTATCATGCTCACGGCCCACGGTTCCATTCGCGAAGCGGTTGAGGCAACCCAGCAGGGTCTGTTCTCTTTTCTGACCAAGCCGATCGATAATCGGGAGTTACGCCAGGTGCTGGATCAGGCGCTTGAGCTGGGCGGGTTGGGAGCGGCCCCCAAAGCGGGCTGGTCCGATGCCATCGTTACCCGCAGTGAGCTGATGTTCAAACGCCTGGAGCAGGCTCGCCGGCTGGCGCGCAGTGACATCAATGTACTGATCGGCGGTGAGAGCGGAACCGGTAAGGAGCTTCTGGCCCAGGCGGTCCATAACGCCAGCGCCCGGGCGGAGCAGCCCTTTATCGCCGTCAACTGCGGAGCCATTCCGGCGGACCTGTTGGAGTCCGAGCTGTTTGGTCACGTCAAAGGGGCGTTCACCGGTGCGACCCATAATCGGGATGGTCTCTTTCTGGCGGCCGATGGCGGCACCCTGTTTCTGGACGAGATTGGCGATATGCCCCTGAACCTGCAGGTCAAACTGCTGCGCGTGTTACAGGAGCGCAAGGTTCGGCCTCTGGGGTCATCGGCCGATCAGCCGGTGGATGTCCGGATCATCTCCGCAACCCACCGGGATCTGGAGCAGGCCATCGCCGCCCAGGACTTCCGGGAAGATCTGTATTACCGGCTGAACGTTGCCCAGTTGGCGCTCCCGCCGCTGCGCGAGCGAAAGGAAGATATTCCCTTGCTGGCCCGCTCTTTCCTCGATGATATTGCCCAGCGTACCGGCGACGCGGTGCGCCAGCTGTCGCCCGGTGGGCAGCGGATGTTACTGCAGTTCGATTGGCCCGGTAATATCCGCCAGTTACGCAACGTCATTGAACAGTTGGTGGCGTTATCACCAGCACCGCTGATCGCCGAGTCGCTGATCGCGGAGGTATTGCCCGAGCAGGGGGCGCCGGCGCTGGTGCCTCTGAAGGAAGCCAAGCGGCAGTTTGAGCGGGATTATGTGGTGCGCATACTGCGAATGACCGGCGGCAACATTACTGAGGCGGCGCGGCTGGCGGGGCGAAACCGCTCGGATTTCCATAAAATCATGAAACGCCATGAGCTCGACAGCGAGCGCTTTCGGTCGGCCTAGCGAACCGTCGCTGTCACACGTTTTTGTCGCACGTTTTGTCGCACATAGTCACTACCGGCCGGAGCCCGTATAATCGGCGCAACTGAATGTTGCCTCACACAGCGGAGCCCACATGGCCGATCGCCCCCAGGATATTGATGACTACCTAGCGCTCTTCCTATCGGACACGCCGATGATCGATACCCGTGCTCCGGTGGAGTTTGCCAAAGGGGCGTTTCCCGCCGCGGTCAATCTGCCGCTGATGCTCGATGACGAACGGGCCCGGGTGGGCACCTGCTACAAGGAGCAGGGCCAGGATGCGGCCATTGAGCTGGGTCATCAGCTGGTGCAGGGTGATATCAAAGCCGAGCGGGTGCAGGCCTGGTTGGATTTTGCCCGCGCGAACCCCGACGGCGTGCTGTACTGCTTCCGGGGCGGCTTGCGTTCACAGATCTGTCAGCAGTGGCTGCGCGAGGCCGGCTGCGACTACCCTCGGGTCACCGGCGGCTACAAAGCACTGCGCTGGTTTCTGATTGATCAGATGGAGCGAATCTGTCGGGAACACCCCCTGATCGTATTGGCCGGGCGTACCGGTGTGGCAAAGACCGACCTGCTGGTCCAGTTGCCCCAGAGCGTCGACCTGGAAGGGCGAGCCAATCACCGCGGCAGCGCCTTCGGACGTCGGGTGGGCGGCCAGCCCAGCCAGATCAATTTTGAGAACGCCGTGGCCGTTGATCTACTGCGCTGCCACCATCGAGCACCGGATACGCCGATTCTGGTGGAGGATGAAAGCCATCTGATCGGTCGCTGCGTATTACCCATGCCACTGAAGGAGGCCATGGAGCGCGCCCCGCTGGCCCTGCTGGAGGTGTCGCTGGAAGAGCGGGTTGAGCACACCTACACCAACTATATCCTGCGCAAGCTGGCGGAGTGGTCCGAGGATCAGGGCGAGGAAGACGGTTTTGAACGCTTTGCGGAGGACCTGCGGGTGTCCCTCGGGCGCATTCGCAAGCGCCTCGGCGGCGTGCGCTACGAGGAAATGGCGCACCTTCTGGAGCAGTCCCTGAGCGCGCACCGCCGGGGTGATCCGCAGTTGCATCGGGTCTGGATTCGCCGCCTGCTGGAGGATTACTATGACCCGATGTACCGCTACCAATTGAGTAAAAAGTCCGATCGAGTCGTGGTTCGCGGTGGCCCCGAGGAAGTATTCGCCTACCTGGCCGAGCACTACGGTATCGAACGCCGGCCCGACACCCCGCGATGATCTGAATCGGCCTCGGGCGCGTTCTTAACCGGACCCCTTACCGGAAAGGTTCGAATGCCCATGACTCAGGTCAGACTGATTCTCGGAGATCAACTCAACGCTTCTCACTCCTGGTTCCAGTCGCCGGATGAAGACGTGCTGTTTGTCATGGCCGAGCTGCCCCAGGAAACGGCCTACGTGGTGCACCACCGCCAGAAAGTACTCGCGTTTTTTGCCGCCATGCGGCGGTTCGCCTCGGCGCTGGAACGGGCGGGCCACCGGGTGCGCTATTTCACCCTGGATGACAGTGCCGCCTACACGGACCTGCCCGAATTGCTTCGCCGTGTATTGAACGAGACGTCGGCGGAAGCGTTCGCCTACCAGTGGCCGGATGAATACCGACTCGATCAACAACTGGCCGACTTCACTCGCACGCTGGACCTGCCGGTGAGTGTCGCGGACACGGAGCACTTTCTGACCGCCCGTGACGCCTGCGAGCACTACTCGACCCATCGCATGGAGTATTTCTATCGGGCACTGCGCCGTGAATATCAGGTGCTG
This sequence comes from Marinimicrobium sp. UBA4509, assembly GCF_002388575.1. NCBI lineage: Bacteria > Pseudomonadati > Pseudomonadota > Gammaproteobacteria > Cellvibrionales > Cellvibrionaceae > Marinimicrobium > Marinimicrobium sp. UBA4509. Next base: position 26,842 of record NZ_DGMV01000078.1, on the reverse strand, counting down.
CTGGACGATGACGGCAAGCCCCTGGGCGGGCAGTGGAACTTCGATGCCGACAACCGCGCCCGACTGCCGCGCGAAGCGGCCCTGCCGGAGCCCCTGGTGTTTGCCACCGATGTCACCGACATTGATCAGATGCTCGATCGTCACGCGGTGCAGACTCTGGGGGTGGCGGATCCGAGTGCGCTGCTCTGGCCAGTGAACCGGGCCCAGAGCCGGGAGCTGTTGCAGTATTTTCTGAAGCATTTACTACCGGCCTTCGGCCGCTACCAGGATGCCATGGCGCCGGATGGGTGGAGCTTGTACCACAGTCGTCTGTCGTTCAGCCTGAACACCAAGATGCTGCATCCGCTCGAAGTGATTCGCGCCGCCGAAGCCCACTGGCAGGCGAACCAGGCGCAGATCACCCTGGCGCAGGTGGAAGGCTTCATCCGGCAGATACTTGGCTGGCGAGAGTATGTGCGGGCCCTGTACTGGCACCATATGCCGGACTATCGCCAGCGCAACCACCTGTCCGCGCAGCGCCCGCTACCGGACTACTATTGGACCGGAAAAACCGACATGGCCTGTATGGCCCATGCGATCGGACAGTCCCTGGAGTACGCCTACGCGCATCACATTCAACGCTTGATGGTGACCGGAAACTTTGCGCTGCTTGCCGGTGTTCATCCGGATGTACTGGACGACTGGTACCTCGGTATCTACATTGATGCCATCGAATGGGTGGAGCTGCCCAATACCCGGGGGATGAGCCAGTACGCCGATGGCGGTTTGATGGGCAGCAAGCCTTACGCCGCCTCCGGGCAGTACGTCAACAAAATGAGCCATTACTGCAAAACATGCGCTTACGATGTGAAAGCGAAATCTGGGGAGGGGAGCTGCCCGTTCAACAGTCTCTATTGGCACTTCCTGAACCGTCACCGGGACCGCCTGGGCGATAACCCGCGGATGAAGCTGGTGTATGCCAACTGGGATCGCCAGGCGCCAGCCCAGCGCAAGGACGTGTTGGCAACTGCCGAGGTCTACCTCGCCCGGCTGAATACCCTCTAAGTAGGACTTGTGAGGCAGAGCCAATCGTGGGATTATATGGAAACAATTCTCATTTATATTGGGCGATTGAGGCCCACCTGTAACGCGACGAGGAGTTGCCAATGAAACTGACCCGAGCCCTATGCCTACTGCCACTGTGCGCCCTGTTGTCCTGGCCGGCCCTGGCCGATGACCCGGTAGACCACTATGCGGGCAAGCCCTCGGAGACGCTTGAAGAGGCGGTCAAAAACTTTACCGAAGGCAATGCGCGTCTGCGCGAGCTGCTGTCCGGCGAGGTGAGTAATCAGGATATGGCGGATATTCACGAGTTGAGCTACACCATTGAAAATGCGGTGGCCACCCTGCGCCGCGAGATGAACGTGTTGGCGGTGGTGCTGGAGGACGTGCACATTGCCTCCGAGCGTTTCAACCAGGATACCGTCAGTGCCAGTGGCCGGGCGTATCTGGATATGGCGAATACCCTGGAAACTCTGGGGCAGGCCGACTGAAAACTGGTCCTGCTCCGGCCATAAAAAAACCGGCCCTGTCCCTGGCCGGTTTTTTTATGCGAGCAGTCAGCACCAGCGATGCGCCGACTGCGTATTGCGTTCTGTTAACGCACCCGACGGCGGGCCCGGAATAGCGCAAACAGACCAGTCATGAGCAACAACAGGGAAGCCGGCTCGGGAACACTGGCGGTGGTCACTGTCAGCAGGTTCTGGGAGTTGCCCGCCTCCAGCAGGTGGAAGTCGTACTTGCCCGTTGCCAGATTGGTGTCGCTCAGAGTGTTCAACCAGTTCTGGGCGGTAGTGCGGGCGCCAGAGAAATAGTCCGACTTGAACGCGTTACTGGTCATGCTGTAAGCGCTGTTCGGCCATTCGTTGATGATTTCCCAGAGCGCGAGCTGAAACGCGGCTCCGTTGTACTTGCTGGTCTGCGCATCGTCGTAGTAGTTGGAGAACAGGCGATTGATGTGCGACCCGGCCGTTCCAAAATAATCCATCAGGTTGACACCGCTGTTCACCGTGTACTGGGTGGCGGTGGTTTTCAGCGTGGTACCGATTTCCACACAGAACGCACTCAGACCGTCATCCCACTCGGCGATGCCGCTGGTGTTGTTACTGGTGGAGAAGTCGAACTCACCCGCGTAGACGTTCGGTGTGCCGTACGACGAGTAAATGCGGCCCGTCGGAGCGCCTTCAGCGGCCAGATTGTTGTCGTATTTCAGAGTAATGGAAGCCGCTTGGGTGGCTACTGAAGCGATAGTCAGTAAGCCGGCGGCCATTGCCAGACGCAAAAAATGGATCATTTTCATAGCAGTTCCCGTGCACTTGTTAGGTTGAGGCTGACCAGAGCTGATGTCGATATCTTCAGCGCTGGCGAATCACAACCCTGTTTAAGCAGGAAGTGCGCCAGAAAATAAAAGTTATTTTAAAACAATAGGATATGAGTTTTTTAGGCTCTTAGGTAGAGTCTGGTTGGTGGTCTCTGTCAAGTTCTTCGACTGCTTTGCTCCGGCCACAAAAAAGCCCCGTCACCGGGGCTTTGGAGAGTGTTCCACGACGCTCAGTAATCAGAAAGTGTATTCGATACCGACTGAGGCGGTTTGTGGCTTGTTGGGTCGAGGGCCGAGCGGACTACGGGCGATGATTACCTGTTCGTCAAACAGGTTTTCCACTTTCAGGTAAACCGCCGTGTCGCTGTTCAGGTCGTAGCGTGATACCAGATCGACGGCGAACAGTGACTCAGTCCGATCCTGCTCATCGCCGGAGCGGTTGCAACCCAGGGACACGCAGGTCTCGTCCATGAACTTGGCGACCGCATAGTTCCGCCAGCCGTTGTTGTTGTCCAGCTCGACCCGCAGGCTGAGCAGGTTTTCCGGAATGCTGGCCAGCTCGTCACCGTCCCGAGCACCGCTGACGGCGTTGTCCGCACTCACTTCCGCCTGGGTGTGGGTGTAAGTCAAATGCACCGGTACGGAGAAGCGGCCCCACTCATAGGTGTTGCTCAACTGGAACTCCAGGCCGGTGACCACCGCCTCACCGGTTGTAAAGGTGCCCGACTCGGCGCCATTGCTACAGGGTGTCGCCATGGAGCAGTTTTCGGTCTGGTTGGAGAAGTCGCTATAGAAACCGATCACTTCGGCAAACAGCTGATCCTGTCCGAAACGGACACCAGCTTCAAAGTTGGTACTGGTTTCTGGCTCCTGCTGTTCGGTGGCGCCCCCGCCCAGGGGCGAGAAGCCCTTGTGAACGCCCGCAAGCAACTGCCACTGATCGGAGAGGTCGTAAGTCAGCGACACGCCGGGCAGCCACTCCTCGGAGCTGTTGCTGCGGTAGCTGGGTTCGTCCGAGCGCTCGGGCGTACTGTACTGGTTGCGATAGCTGTCCACGTCTTCATAGCGCAGAGCCAAGTCCAGTTTCAAGGCATCGGTCAGTGACCAGGCATCGGTGACCCAGAAGGACAGCGCCTCGGCGCCTTCCAGACGATTGTCGCCGCCGGTGGGCTCGATTATCCGATCGAACACCAGACTGCCGTTGATCTGATCGTAAATTTCCACCGGCTGGAAGCGGTCCATTTCATCTTCGTGCCGGCGCAGGCCGACTTCGATCTGGTGATCGTTCAAGGCAATGCGCGAGTTGACCTCAACGCCCTGAGATTCGTACACCCGATTGTTGTGCTTGTAACCGAGGTCCTCAGCGTCCTGTTCGCCGCGCAGCACAGCCAGCGCCGCCGCGTCACCGCTATTGGCCTGATCCACCAGACTGGTACCAAGCTTGAACCAGTCCCGGGCGAATTCGTTGTGATAGCCGATAACGTTCAGGGTCACCGCGTCGTTGAGATCAAACTGGTAGTTGGCGCTGAAGCCTTTGTGGCTGTTGTTCATCTGGTCGATGCTGGACAGGCCGTAGCGGCGGTTCGGATCGGCCGCGAAGTCCTCATCGGTCAGCCCCAGGTAGGTTTCGTTGGAGACTTCCTCGGAGTACTGGGCCTTGACGCCCAGGGCGTGGCGATCGCCGGTCCAGCGGGCCTTGGCGACATAATCGGCAATGTCAAAACCGCTGTCGCGGTTGCTGCGGTCAATGTCCTTGAACCCTTCGGTGCTGCGTTGCACGGTTTCGAGCAGCCAGCCGAAGTTGCCGTTGGTTTCGCCGTAATACAGATGGGTGTCCTGCTGGTTGTGCTCGCCCAGGGTGGCCTGGACCTTGCCGGCACGACGCTCCGGAATGGGGGTGCTCACCAGGTTGACCACGCCGCCGGTGGTCTGTGGGCCGTGGCGCAGCAGAGGGGCGCCCTTGAGCACTTCCACCGCAGACATACGCGCGGTGGTGGGGAAGTAATAGGCCGCCGGATTGGAGTAGGGCGCCGGCGC
>NZ_DGMV01000078.1:19315-22342 GCF_002388575.1 Marinimicrobium sp. UBA4509 | reverse complement strand
TCTGCCGGAGGAGGCGGCGCGGATGCCAATGTTCGGGCGCAGGCCATAACCCTCTTCTTCCTGCACATACACACCAGGCACGGTTTTCAGTACCTGATTGATATCGGTGACCACTTCAATCTGCATTTGCTGGGGCTCCACCACGGCGCTGGAGCCGGAGACTTCCCGGGCTTCCACCTGTGTACCGATGATTCGAACGGTCTCCAGTTTGGGCAGGCTGTTCAGCGCCAGATCCTGAGCAAGGGTGGGCGCTGAGAGGCTAGCAATGACGAGAGACAGAGCAGTAGAGCGTTTCAACATGAAGCTATCCTTCCGAATGATGGTGGTCTTCAGAGCGAGTCTGCCCTTGAGGGCGGATGCTGACCTTGATAATGGGTGTGGCTGCTAAAAATAATGAGATTGACTATCAGTTACTTTGGGGAAATCTATCATGAATAATAACAATTCTCAATAGTGATGGGTGAGAATAAGAGTGGGTCATGCGGGGGAGGGGGGCTCAGGGGGTGAGGACCGTGACCTGCATTTCCCCCAGCAGCGCTTCGAGGTGTTCCAGATAGAGGCGCTGGCGCGATAGGGCCGGCGCTTCCTGATGCGCCTGCCAGTTAGCGATAAAGCGCTCCTGGTATCCCCGGGCGCGCTCGAGGTTCTCTGTGGCCTGAGCCTGGGCGTTCGCCCGGAGCGCGCTGATGTCGCTGCGGGCTCTGGCCAATTGGGTGTTGCGCTCGCCGGCGCTCTCCTGGATCAATTTCTGTTTCTCGGAGCGCGCTCGGGCCACGTCGTCGAAGGCGGCCTTGATCGAGGGGGGCGGTTCCAGGCGGCGCAGCTGTACCGAGGTCACCCTCAGTCCCAGCGCCAGGGACTCGACGCTGCGTTGCAGGTCGAGTGTCAGTTGGTTCTGTAGTCGCGTGCGTCCCACGGTCAGTAGCGGGTCAATGGCGTGGGCGCCGATGTAGGCAATAGTATGGGCCCGGGTGAGCTCTTCGAGTAATGCTTCCGGCGCTTTGGCACTGTCCAAGTAACGCCCGGGGGAGCCGATGGTGTATTGCACTAACAGTGCCAGGTCCACCAGATCCTCGTCGCCGGTGGTCAGCTCCGGTTGCAGTTGAGGCGGCGCCGAGTTGGAAAAATCCAGTTCGAGGGTTCTCAGGGTTGTTGCCGGCACGGTGCGCACGGACTCCACCGGCCAGGGCCAATGGTAGTGCATGCCGGGAAGCACCTGGTCGTCGACCAGTTTTCCAAACCGCAAAATGACGCCGCGCTCTTCGGTGCCCACCGAATAAAACCCGCTGAGTACATACAACGCCGGCAAGAGCACTGCCAGGCCCGTGATCAGCAATGGGCGAATCTGTTGGAAAATATGGCGGATATCCTCGTGCAGGGTCACGGCTGGTCGAACTCCGGTGGGTTGAACAGTAAGTCGAACAGAGGGGACTCCGCCGAGAGTACCAGTCGGGTGTCCTCACCCAGAATCTGGTTGTAGGCTTCCAGGGTACGTATGAAGCGATAGTAATCGGCGTTGGTCTGATAGGCGTCGGCGTACCGCCGGGCCGCCTCGGCTTCGCTCTGCCCGATCAGCGCCTGGGCTTCGCGCTGCGCCTGGGCGCGCATCTGTCGGACCTCCCGCTCGGTCTCTGCGCGCAGCGTGGCGGCCTGCTCCTGTCCCTCGGCCCGATACTGACGGGCAATACGATCGCGCTCGGATTCCATACGCTTGTAAATGGCCAGCAGGTTCTGCTTGGGAAAGCCGAACCGGTTGGGGCGTACGGTCACCACCTCGATGCCCAGCTCCCGCTCGGCTATACGGTTGGCGGAGCGGCTAATCTGCTCGAACATCTCATTGAGCTGAAAGTCCTGCTCGTTGAGGGTAAAAATCTGAGTGATCGGCCGGGCCGCCAAAGCCGCGCCGATTTCCGAGCTGGCCAGGGTGGTCAGGCGCTGCTCGGCGGTGTCCATGCTGCGCAGGCTGGTCAGGAATTGGCCGGGATCGACAATGCGCCAGACCACAAAGGCACTGACCACCAGGTTGCGTCGGTCCAGGGTGACCAGTTCCGTCGGCTCAAGCGATAGCAGTTGTTGGCGCTTATCAAAGAACACGGCGGTTTCAATCGGATCGGGCCACTTGAAGGCCAACCCCGCCTGATGAATGGCCCGGGTGGGTTTACCGAATTGCGTGACCATGGCCATGTGCGTTTCCGGGACCACCAGCGCCGAGCTGATGCCCAAGTAACCCAGCAGAATGACCGCGGCGAGTGTCCAGAGCAGTTTTTGCACGGCGTTATTTCCTGTCGTCAGTCCCCAGTAGACTCTGGGGCCCCCAGAGTCTGATGTCGTCGGTGTCCAGGGCCGGGTCGGTCAACCACAGGCGACGGCCCCTGAGTGTGTCGGTGGTGTGTTGCAATTGCTGCTCGAAGCCGACCGCGCTGCTGTTCTCGCGGTATACCTCCGCCAGCGACAAGAAGCGTTCCACGTCGCCTTCGGCCTGCAGAATCCGCTCGTTGGCTTCCGCGCTCACCCGGGCTTTCTGTTGCGTGCGTTCGGCCTGGGCCATGAGTCGGTCGTGAATCTGTTGTGCTTCGGCACGGGTCTGATACTGGCGTTTTTCCTGCTCGGCATTGAGCAGATCGCGGTAGGCGCGTACCGCTACTGCCGGTGGCTGGGCCACCAATACCTGGGCGTCCACAACCTGAATGCCAATGCCGAGCGCCCGCAGTTGCCGTTGGGCCTCACTGGCAACCCGTTGGGCAAAATCGTGCTGGCCATGACTTAACAATTCAAAAAACAGGTGCCCGGCGGTTTCCTTCCACAGGGCCGCCTCGGTGGTTCGGGTGATCAGTGTCGGCAAGTCCTGGACCTGCAACGTCATCTGTGCCGGGTTTTCAATGCGGTAATGCAATGCGAATTGCAGGTCGATGAGATTCTCGTCTTGAGTGACCAGATAGTCGGTCACATCTTCATGAGCCTGCGGCGTTTTGATTTCCCGCCAAAGCGCTCCCTGGCGATCCTCTTTGGGCAAGGTGTGGCGGCTGC
>NZ_DGMV01000078.1:423-19204 GCF_002388575.1 Marinimicrobium sp. UBA4509 | reverse complement strand
ACCCGGGCGGTATAGACCAGGCCATGGTCGACCTGTTTGAGTTGATCTACCGGCCAGGGTAGTGTCAGGTGCAGCCCCGGTGGCAGGCCGGTGTTCACCGGCGCACCAAAGCGGCTGTGAATGCCGGTGTAGCCGGCGGGGATGGTGTGGACGCCGGTGCTCAGCCAGAGCGCCAGCAGAGCCGCAATCGGCAGCCAGCGGAATTGATACAGAATGCGAGCCAGCCGTCGCCCCAGTCGGGCCAAGGGCTGGCTGAACGAGCGTCGGGCCAGCCATTCCAGTGCCGGCTCCAGCAGGGAAATGGGATCCAGCTCCTGCCGGTAGCGAAGGCCCTGGATGCCTGAGATCAGCAGCTCAATCCCGGCGACGGCAATCAGCAGGGCAATGATCAACGCGACCGGCTCGTCAATATTGATACCGACCAGCAGCCCCACCAGCGAGGCCAGTACGGCGAGGGTGGTGAACAGGTCGATTTTGCTGTGATAACCGTCGGCTTCCAATGCCGGCGAATCGGTTTCCTGGCCCACATAGGTTTTCAGCCTGGCCATGAAATGCACCAGGGCGAGAATCACCAGCACACCGAGAATGCCCGCCCAGAGGAAGCGCACATCCTCGGCGCTTCGGGCGTTCAGTTCCAGCAGAATTTCCACCGGAATGTACAGAATCAAGAGGGCAACCGCGATGGCCAAGAGCGATTCGAGCATCCGCGCCTTTTGTCCCGCCTGCGCGCCTTTGCGCTCCTGACGAAAGCGGATGATCAGACTGACCAGAAGCACCAGTGACACCACCAGATCGGTGCCCGAGTGATAGGCGTCGGCGAGCAATGCTGCGCTGCCGGTGAGCAGAGCCAGCCCCACCTTGGCGCCGGTCAGTAGAAGGTCCGCCCCGATTGCGATCAGCGAGGTGCGTATGCGTCGATCACTGAGCATCACGATATCATTCCTGCCAGGACCAGTAGTCTTCGGTGGAGGTGTCTGGCCAGGCGAGGCGAATGTCCCACTGATGCCGGTGTTCGGGCTCCAGGGGCGGGGTACTTGGGTCGACGCTCTGGAAGACATTGGTGGCCGGTTTGATGGTCGCGTCCCGGCCGAAGATATAACTCTGCTCCTCCACGATGGCCCGGTAGGCCTTGTTAAGCGCCAGGGCCCGTTCGCGCGATGGTGTGATCAGCTCATACAGGTTGCGTACCGAGGTGACCTTCTCACGGTTGACCCGGCCGTCCGGGTGGAACCAGCGCTCGAGCATTTCCTCGTTCTGCCGGAACTCATCACCGCCACCCACACGCTCCAGGTACTGCAGGAATTCCCCTTCGTACTCGCCCAGGCTGGGCGTATCCTGCTGGGTGGTCAGGTCGATATAACCCCAGCCGTCGGCTCCAGCGACCTTGCGCGGAAACGCGAAGGTGTGGTCTATGGAGGTGCCGACACTTTTATGACACCCCATGCAGAAAAACTGTTCTTCGTGATGCTGTTTGCGCAGGGTACCTTGAGCGTCTTCAATAAAGCCCCAGAGCCGCCAACCGAATTTGTTGTCCATGCCCCGGTCGGCGTGGTCCGCCACCCCAGGCAAATTGCCAAAGTGTTTTTCCTTGGCTTCCATATAGTAGCTGCTGGTCAAACTGGTGGCGGGACGAAACCGGTCTTTCACCATGTAGCGTACCTCTTTCATACGCGGTGCGTTATAAATGCGACCGCTATCGTCCACCCCGAGGTAGCGCACGGTGTGCAAAAAGGCCGTCCCCTCCGGGTACAGCATGTGGGTCAGTGGTACTTCACTGGCATCACCCAGGTAAAACGGACGGTGGCGGATGCGGTGGCTGGCAACACTGAGCACGCCGTCGCCGTCGAGGTCGATATCCAGCGCCGCTTCGTTCAGGGGCGGAGTGTCCAGCTCCTGTGTACCGGTAACGGCCATTTCCAGCAGGCTGAGGTTGGCGAAGTACACATCCCGGGAAAACTGCCCGTCGATTTCAGAAAAAGCCGCTGGCAGGCGGATCATGACATCGTCGGTGGAGCCGTTGGTGGGCCAGAAGGTGCTAGGCAGGGGCTTGTAGTTGAAGGCAACCCAACGGGAACCATCCTTGGCCAGCCCGTGTTCATCAAAGGCGTCCGCACCTCTGTGGAGGTCCTCAATGATGGCTTCCTCGCCGGACCACTGATCCGAGCGCATCCACTGAATTAAGTCGGTGTAGTTGTCCTGGTGAACGTACTCAATGATTGCTTCATCGGAGACTTGCTCGATGTAGGGGCGTCGGTCCTTGAACAGATTCTGCCAGTGATTGCGTTCGCCAAATTCAGAAAAGGCGTAGCTGCCCTGAAGAAAACCGTCGTGCATCTGGTTAGGGCGGCGGTCGCCATAGGTCTGATGGCAGGTGTAGCAGGGGTTATGTCGTCCGTCGGTTTTGGTGTAGCACTGGGATGGAATGGGGGCTTCGCGGTTGTAGGCTTCTCCCGCGTGCAGGTAATCCTGTGCGTTGACGCCGCCTTGTTGCACCGCATCGGCGGCAAACTCGATGGTGTTCGTTTCGGCTGGTGAGCGATCGTTGGTTGTGTTCGAATCGCACCCGACGAGCAACGTCAGGCTGCTTACCAAGATCAAGCTGAGAAAGCGTCTTATCATTGAGTCACGGCTCCCGTTTTTTTTACGTGGCGTATGGTACCCCCGGGAGTGTGAACGGTTTGTTACAGTGCATAAAAAAGGGGGTGCGAAAATCGCACCCCCTTTGAGCCGACCGCGACAGCGGGTCGGATCGTTATTGCTGTGTATTAGTTATTGATCTTGGGGTCATACATCCACAGGGTGTTGTTGGTCTGGAAGCCGTCTTCACCCAGAAGGATGCGACCGTCGTCCAGAACAATCACGTTGTCCGGCTGGGACAGTGCATTGACATCGCAACGCTCCGCGCCGTCGGCGGTGGAACGATAGGTAGAACCCATCACAACCGGTTCAATGCGGTCGGTATCGTATCCGGGCAGCAGACGCATACGGTAGACACCGCCACAATCTTTAACGCGGGCCGACAGTTGGATATCCCCCTCATCGTCGACCATGCCGTTGTCCATATCGGCAATGGCAAAATAGACGTAAGCGTCTTCCACGACTTCATCCGGGATCAGGTCGGTACCTTCCACGGCCTCTTCGGCGCGCTTGTGGTTGACACTGATACCTTCGAACTTCTGCCACTCGGCGGTTGCGCCTTTGGCGCGGGCCGCTTTGCGTGACTCCAGAAACGCGATGCGATCGTCCATGGTTTCGCCCGCCGTCACCAGACCGCCAAAGGTGTTGGCGTCGGTGTAACCAGCGTCGATCGCTGGCTGGTAAGCGGTATCGTAGCTCGGATAGTTGGCGTCACCGTTCGCCCAGGCAATGGCGTCGGCATCGCTCAGGTAGCTGCTCTTGCCTTCCACATAGTCGTCGCTGCCAATGCCATCGTATTCGGCGATCCAGGTTTCGATCTCGGTGTTGTTGCCACTGGCCAACTCGATCCATTCGATATCGAAGCCGGTGGTCAGCGGTTCGCTGCTGCCAGCGTCTTGAGTCAGTTTGGCGGCGAACAGGGTGCCCGCGCTCAGATCGCCCGGCTGGTCGGCCACGAACTTGAAGAACACACCGCGAGAGTTGTCCTGGGACAGATACACGGTGCGCTCGTCTGGCATGACGATGGAGTTTTCATGCTCGTAGCGACCCATGGAGTAATGCTTGACCGGAACCGGGTTGGCGCTGGTCGGTTCGGTGATTTCCACAATGTAGTGGTAGCGGTAGGTGTTCGGGAATTGGGCCGCGTCGTTGGCGGTGTTGACCGACGAATCAATGTAGCGGGCCAGCGCGGTTTGCGATGAACCTTCACCAGCGCGCTCGGGGTTGTTCCAGCGGTGGGTGTTGTCGCCTTCATTACCCCACTCTTCGGATGTCAGCGGCGTACCCCAGGGAGACATGGAGCCGAAGCAGTTGGCGATGGTACCCCAGTCGCCAAAGTCGAGCATCATCACATCGGTGTTGTCGACCGACCAGTGACCGCTGTTGGCATCCTTGTTCAGTTTGATGCGGCTCATGCCACCGGGAATGGATTCCCAGTTGGTGAACAGGTAACCTTCGTTTTCGCCGGTGGCCAGGTAGCCATTGAAATCCGGCATGTCGCTTTCAACACTGACGGTGGTGTCGTCTGTGGCGAGCACGTGGCCCAGCCCCTGAGAGAGCGCGCCACCAAAGTTGTCGCCGGTTTGCCCGAGTACCTGGTAGTCACCGTAGGCGACCTGAATGGTTTCCTGTTCCTGCTGAGTGCGCGGTACGGGCGAGGAAATCAGGTTGCGCGGCAGCTGATGTACGTTAACCCCACGCACGACCCCGACAGTACCGGTGTGAAAGGTTTTGCCGTCGGCATCCTGGGCGGTGTTGCTGCCGCTGGGGTGCTGGGCGTTGAAGAACAGGTCACCGTCTTCGGTCACATAGGCACCAGTGACTTCCGCACCCAGTGGCACGGTGGCCAGCCGGGTCAGGCCGGGTGTCATCAGACCGGCGCCAATACCGTCTTCACCGTCAGCACCATTTTGTCCGTCGACGCCATCCTGACCATTCTGGCCGTCTGCTCCGGCCTGACCGTCGGTACCGTCCTGCCCATCAACGCCGTTCTGGCCATCGACACCGGCTTCGCCCTGCGGACCTTGTTCGCCCGCCGGACCCTGCTCGCCGTCATCGCCGCTACAGGCGGCGAGGCTGGAGGCCATGGCAATCAGAGCCAACAATTGTCCTTTTTTACTCAGCTTGAACATCATTGTGTTACTCCCGTTATTTGTGGGGTTATCTTCGAATTTGGCGCCCGCAGGCTTTCAGAATGGAAAGCGGTGCTCTGGCGGACGCGATAACGTTAAACGGGAAATATGACGGTTGGCGGGAATAAAAATGACAGCAGGGTGAAGTTTTGATGAATTGTGATCAAACGCGGATCCCGGTCCGTCAGGACCGGGGTTTTACTGTTATTGGTCAAGGGCGGTGTTGGTGGTGCGAATACGGATTTCGCCCTTCAGGGTTTTGTGCACCGGGCACTTGTCGGCAATGTCCAGCATCCGTTGGTGCTGCTCTTCGCTCAACGAGCCCTCATAACTGAGTTCCCGATGAATCTCACTGACCATGCCGTCTTTGGTTTCGCAGTCCCGGCAGTCTTCGGCGTGGATGCGCTGGTGCCGGAGGCGAACCTCCAGGTTTTCCACCGGTAACTCTTTGTGGTTGATGTACATGCGCAAGGTCATGGACGTGCAGGCCCCCAGAGACATCAACAGGAAGTCGTAAGGGTTGGGGCCCTGATTGCTGCCGCCCTTGTCTTTCGGTTCGTCGGCCTGCCATTGGTGGTCAGCGGTGTACAGCCCGCGCAGGAAGTGTGCGTCCTGCTCGGTAATCAACACTTCGCCGGCCTCGACACTCGGGCGGTCGTGACTCTGCGCCTGGACCGGTTCGAGTCTCAGGTAACGGCTGGCCCAGGCGGCCAGCGTGAGCGCAACGTAGTCGGCATCGCTCTGGTCGCTGAGCAGGTGGTCGGCGTCGTCCAGGGAAACGAAGCTTTTGGGGTGCTTGGCGGCCTGGAAAATTTTCGCCGCCTCATCCACGTTGACCACCTGATCCACCGGGGAGTGGAAAATCAGCAGCGGCTTGCGCAGAGCGCCGACGGTTTCTTCCAGTGGCCAGTTGTCCAGGTCTTCCAGCAGCTCGGCGCCGAGCTCAAAGGTGCGCCCGGCGATGGTCACGGGCGCGCGGCCCTCCTGACGGATGTCGCAGGCCTGATCGGCGAACAGGTGCTCCACGTGCTTGGGGGACGCCGGGGCGGCGATGGTGACCACCGCCTGTACCGACTTCAGCCTTCGGGCCACCGCCAGAACCGCGGCGCCGCCCAGGCTGTGGCCGATCAGCAGGGCCGGGGCCTGGTGCTCTTCGGCGAGAAACTTTGCCGCCGCCTCGAGGTCCGACACATTGCTCGAAAAGGTGGTGTTGGCGAAGTCGCCCTCGCTACTGCCCAGGCCGGTGAAGTCAAAGCGCAGTACCGCGATGCCCTGGTCGGCCAGGGTACGGGCGATGCGGGTAGCGGCGATCACATCCTTGCCACAGGTAAAACAGTGGGCGAACAGGGCGAAGGCCTTGGGGCTGCCGCTGTCGGGCAGTTCCAGAGCGCCGGCCAGGCTGTGGCCATCGGCGTTGGTGAATTCAACTTTCTGGCGTGGCATGGAACCTCCATTCTGGGATTGAGTGCTCGGCGCGATGGCCAAACTTACGTTAGAATACCTTAATATAAACCCCGGTTACGAGAACCCACGAAAAGAGAACCTTCCGATTCATGACCCTAATCAATAAAGTCAGATCGTCGTCAATCGCACGTTTCCTGCTCCGTGGGACACTACTGACCTTGCCCCTGGCCCCGGTGACCCTGGCCGAGGAGGCCCCGGACCCCGAGCGGTTGACGTTGGCCTCGGTCAGTGCGGCGGTGGCCCCTATCGGTGCCGAAACCCCGTTCTACACCAAACGCGCCGACTGGAGCATGCCGATCGCCTCGGTCACCAAGCTGATGACCGGGCTGGTGGTCCTGGAGTCCGGCGCATCTCTGGATGAGTGGTTGACGGTCGAGGAGCGGCATTTTCCACCGGCGGCCAATGCCTTCTCCCGCTTGCGTCCCGGGTCTGAAGCCCAGCGCGGCGATCTGTTGCGTATTGCCCTGATGTCCTCGGAAAACTATGCCGCCTATCTGTTGGCCCGCCATCACCCTGAGGGCTATGACGCCTTCATTGAGGCGATGAACGAGAAGGCCCGCTCCCTTGGCATGACCCGCACCCGCTTTGTCGACTCCTCGGGCCTGTCGGATGACAACGTCTCCAGTGCCGGCGATCTGCTGAAGCTCGCGCAGGCCGCCTACGGAAATGAAACCCTTCGAGAGCTCAGTGCCGACGGGCGCCACAGTGTGCGTTTTCGCAAGCCGGGCTACACCCTGCACTTTGGTAACACGAATCCGCTGGTGCACAGTGGTCGGTGGGATGTGGACCTGACCAAAACCGGTTACCTGACGGCGGCCGGGCGCTGTCTGGTCATGGTGACGGAAATGAATGGTGAACCGACCGCGGTGGTTCTGCTGAACTCTTTCGGTACCCGCACGCCCTTGGGCGATGCCGGTCGGATCCGTCGGTGGATCGAAAACGGCACCGCCAGTACCGTGGCTCAGGCGGCGTTGCGCTACGAACAGGAAACCGCCGAACGCTTGAGCGGGCAGCAAGTGGCGGAAAGCGGTGCCGCTCAATCGCCTTGACCGCCGCCGGTGTCGGCTCGATACCAGCGCTCAAAGCCACCGTCCGGTGGCTTTTTTGTTTGTCTGGCTATTTGGCGTCACAGTTTTTATTCTACGCCAAAGGGGAATAAAACCCGCCCCGGTACGTTGTCTGGAATATGAGGCCTGAATGACACTGGATTTTCGTTCGCAGCTGGTGGCGCTGTTGCCGCGCCTGAGGCGGTTTGCCCTGGGCTTGACGGCCAGTCGGGAGGAGGCAGATGACCTTGTGCAGGCCGCCTGCGAAAAGGCGTTGGTCAAACAGGATCAGTGGCAGCCGGACACCCGACTGGACTCCTGGCTGTACCGGATCATCCAGACCCAGCGGATTGATCACCTGCGTCGTGCAAACCGCTCACCGGTCAGCGTGCCGGAGGATGCTATGCCGGACTGGGAAGATGCTCAAAGTGCGGACCGGGCCGAGAACGAAGACCTGCTCAGGCACACCCTGAAAGCCCTGGAACAGTTGCCCGAGGAGCAGAGGGCGGTGATGCTGCTGGTAGTCGTTGAAGGCCACTCCTATCGGGAGGTGGCGGAGCAACTGGGGATTCCACAGGGCACGGTCATGAGCCGTTTGGCGCGCGCCCGCCTGCGAGTGCAGGAGCTTCTGGCTCCCACGGAGCAGGCAAACGAGCAGCCTTGAGCCATAAGCAGCCTTGAGCCGAACCACAAGGCTGTCTTGAGCTCAACCACAAAACAGGACAGCACAATGAACGACGCCGATTTTCAACTGATTATGGCCTATTCCGACGGTGAGACCGGACCGGAAGGCACGGCCCGGGCCGAAGCGCTGCTGGCGGACAGTGCCGAAGCGCGCGCAGCGCTCGCGCGTTTGCGCGCCTTGGATGATCGGATCAAAACCAGCCTGGACGGTGTTCTGAACGAGCCGGTTCCAGAGCGGCTGACCCGTACCGCTACGGCGAAGGCCCCCGCCCGGGGACGCCTGCTTCGGTTCCCGGGGCGTCTGGGGGTGGCGCCGTCTCACTGGGCCATGGCCGCGTCGGTGGTCGTGGCGCTGAGCGCGGTTCTGTTCTGGGCGACAAGCCCAGAACCGGATGCCGAGGCCATGCAGCGGTTTGTTTATCAGACCCTGGAGCAGACCCCGAGCGGTGAGCGCCGAACGGACGCTGATCGCGGCTGGCAGGTAATGCCGCTGGCCAGCTACGAGACCGCCGAGGGCCGATGGTGCCGCGAGTACGCCGGGCGAGTGGGCGCCGATACGTTGTCGGGGCTGGCCTGTCGGGTCGACGGGGAAGAGTGGCAAACCCTGGTGTCTGAAGCCCGCGCCGTGCCGGAGGGCTATCGGCCCGCGGCCGGACCCACGGATACCGTGGCGGCAGTACTTGCGGGGCTGCAGGCCGGTGAGCCTTTGACCGAGGCGGAAGAGGCGGCCCGCTTGCGCCGGGCGGGGCAATGAGGGCTGTGACGGCCGCCGCATGGCGTCCCCGGTCCGGTTGGCTCGGTGCCACTTGGCTCAATGTCATAGGTTCGTGTCTGCTGGGCTTTGCCGCTTCGGCGACCCTCGCCGAGGAATCCCCGTGGAATAGCCTGCGGGACGCAGTGGATCTGTCGGTGTCGGCCGGTGCGCGCCACGAAGACAATCTGGTGGTCGAGGAGCTCGACTCGGTGTCCCGGGAGTCGGGCTCGGCCTGGGTCGGCTCGGTGGACCTTGACCTGGAGCAGGAGTTGGGCGGTGGGCGCGAGATCGGTGCCGGCTATTTTATGGAGCAGCGACGCTTCGACCAGCACCCGGATTATGATCTGGACCTGCACTATGGTTACGGCAACCTGAGTCAGCGGCTGGGGGCGGTGCGTTGGACCACGCGCCTCGATGGCAGCATTGCCTATTTGGGCGGCGTGCGCCTGCTGGAGAACCGGCAGATCGCTCTGGAGGCGTCCCGTTTGTTTAACCGCGTCTGGTATCTGCGCGGGGAGCTGGCGTTCAAACAGACCGATTTATTGCAGGCACCAGAGCGCAATAACGACGATACCCGGGCGCAGTTCGCGGGCTATTATTTTCTGGACGGAACGGCGCACTACCTCAGCGCCAACTACCGGTTCAATGCCAAGCGCGCCGAACAGTTCCGGTTTGATTATGACGGGCACCGGTTTGGTGTGTTGTATAACCGTCGCCTTTCAGACTGGGCGACGCTCAAGCTGGATTGGCGCTACGAGGAACGGCAGTACCTCAGTGGTGCCTCGACTCCCGCCAGTGGCCAGCGCCTGGATGAGCGTGAGCGGTGGCGGGCGCGCCTGGAAATCCCGATGGGTAAGCGGTTGGAGCTTGAGTTGCGCTATGAGCATCGGGACTATGGCTCCAATCTCGAGAGTGTGGATTACACCGACAACCGCCTGGAAGCGCGCTTTACCTTTGAGCTGCTTTGAGGCGTCGGGCCTCAGGGGGAGGCCGGCGTTATCAGTTGGCTTTTCCCCGGCAGTCCAAGGCCGAACAGCGGGTCCTTACCGGGTTCACCCAAATCCACCGTGTCCTCACTCAGCGCTTGAAGCGCCTGCCCCGGCGAGCCGGTATGGGCGAGTTGCCGGGCCAATAGGGCAGTGACCACTGGCGAGGCAAACGAAGTGCCGGATACCCGGGTAAAACCATCCTCTCCTGAAGCGACGGTAAGGTTGACGCCATAGGCGGCAAAATCCAGGTGATCACCACGCACCGCATAGGGGTAGAGGTCGAGCGCCCGGTCGACGGCGGTCACCGCCACCACGGTGGGGTAGGCGGCCGGATACTGCGGGTCGGCGAGTGGGCCGGCATTGCCCACGGCGGCAACGGGCAGTATGCCGCGGGATCGGATCTGTTCCAGAACGGTTTCCAGCGTCTGATTCGCGGGACCGGAGAGGCTGATATTGATAACCTCCACCGGCCGGGACGCCAGCCAGTCCAGCGCCGTAATCAGGGTCTGGGTGGTAGCAATAGAGCCATACTCGGCCTGTTCGGAAAATACCGAGGCAATGTATAGCTCGGCATCGGGTACCAGGCCCTCCCAGTCTTTAGTTCGCCCCACCAACAGCGATGCAATGGCGGTTCCGTGCTCCAGATCCCGGACAGAGGGGCGTGCGGCGAAGGCTTTCTGTTGCAGGCGCGCACGGGCAAACGCAGGGTGTCGGGTATTCACCGGTCCATCCAGCATGCCAATGGCGGTACCCGAACGGGAGGGCGCGCCGGGGCGGTAAAGCGCTGACAGGGTCAGGGGGGCATCGGACGCGGTTGTCGGGCCCTGGTGGTATTCGTAGCCGTGGTTAAAGTCGACCGACAGCCCCGGATAGCGTTCGCGCAACTCGGTGCGAAGTGCTTCCAGCGGCACGTCGCCTTTGACCTCAAAACTGCCCAGATTGGTTCCCAGTGCAGAGAGCGGCCGTCGCTCTCTGAGGTCCAGTGCCGGGTGGCGGCTTAACTGTTTCAGCAACTCATCGTCCGCCAGCACCAGCATTTCGTTGCGGACGATGAGGTCGCCGGTATTGAGCTCGATCAGGCTGTCCAGATCCTCTTCCAGCGCGTCCAGCAGCCGCTCCTCCAGAGCGTCGGCCAGTTCATCGTCCTCATCGAAGCGATCGTCCAGGTCATCATCGTCCAGCTCATCCTCGAGGTCGTCGTCAATGTCGTCGAGCTCGTCTTCCCAATCATCCTCGTCCAGTCGATCTTCAGCGGCTTCCTCCGCCAGGTCTTCGGCAAGGTCCTCGGCGTCGTCATCCAGGCTGTCTTCCAGCTCATCTTCGGCCGCTTCTTCGGCCAGCTCCTCGGCGAGGTCTTCCGCATCGTCGTCCATGGCGTCCTCGGCAGCGTCTTCTGCAAGATCATCCAGTTCATCTTCCAGTTCGTCGTCGAGTTGGTCCTCCAGGTCATCTTCCAACTCGTCTTCGATGTCATCATCCAGATCGTCCAGCTCGTCCTCAAGGTCTTCAAGCTCATCGTCGATGTCGTCGTCCAGTTCATCCAGGTCGTCGTCATCAACCTGGGCCAGATAGAGTGTCTGGGAGGAACTGGTGAAGGAAAAGGGCGAGTCCGCCTGAACCGTTCCGGCACCCAACACAACGCCCAGCAGACTGGCGAGTAGCAGGCGAGGGCTGGGTAGGAGACCGTTTGCAGGCATGGTTATGGGCTCGATTCACGTCGAAGGGGAGAAGCAGAATAGAGCAGGGACGACAGGTTTGGCAATCGATGGCAAAGTGCCGGGCCCTTTCCCTGTGGCCCGGCGAGTGGTTACGCCTTATGACTCGGCGCTGTCATCATCGTCCTGATCGTCGTCTTCATCTTCATCTTCATCGCTGTCATCGTCCGAATCGTCATCATCGTCACGATCGTAGGTGGTTTCGACGTCGTCATCCCAGTCGAACTCCACTTCCTCGGCAATCAGCAGACCGTCAGAGCAGGCGGCGGCATTGTCTTCGTCGCTCTCGGCTTCGATCACCGCACCGCCACTGAGGGTCGTGAAGAAGCTCGCCCGGCCGAGGATGCTGTCGTCGTCATCGCCAAAGGCGTCATCGTCCACAATGCTGGCGGTATCGATGGTCACACCCAGGATGGTGAAGGTGCCGGCGGAGGCATCAATGCTGTCGGCGTCTACCGGGCCGCGCAGGGAACACTCCTGATCGTCCTCATCGTCATCGCGCTCGATCCGGGTCCAGGTAAGAGTGCCGT
Organism: Marinimicrobium sp. UBA4509; assembly: GCF_002388575.1. Lineage (NCBI taxonomy): Bacteria > Pseudomonadati > Pseudomonadota > Gammaproteobacteria > Cellvibrionales > Cellvibrionaceae > Marinimicrobium > Marinimicrobium sp. UBA4509. The sequence continues at coordinate 7,253 of NZ_DGMV01000078.1, read as the reverse complement.
CTTCGGCGAAATAACCCCGGGCTTCAATACTGTCGCCCGCTTGCAGCCGAGCCATGAAGTCTTCCGGGTTGAGGCGATCGCCGTCGTCCTCATCGTCGTCTTCCACCCGGCTCAGGCCGGTGGGGGTGACGGTCACGCCCAGGCGGGTGGTGAAACTGGTGGCGCCGACGGTTTCGACCCGATCGGAGATCTCCACATTGTTGTTCCACTCGCGCTTGATGCCATCGTCATCGGTGTCGATTTCCAGGCGGCCTTCTGCGTTGAAGGATCCCTCGATTTCCACTTTGACGCCCACCAGGCTGACCAGCGCACTGGCGTCTGCCATGGGAATCACCACCCCGTTGATGGTGACGCTGTTCGGGGTGCTGTCGGTATCGACGGCCTGAATGATGCCTTCGATTTCGAACTCACCTTCGCGCTCATCGTCATCGTCCCAGCGATCGTCTTCGCGTTCGATTTTACTGGCCAGCAGACTGCCGTCGGCCTGAACCTCGCCTTCGACTTCCACAAACCAGCCGTTGCTGAGCTCACCGTCTTCGATGTCATCGTCCAGGGCGGACAGGTCGTAATGAACCAGCAGATCCCGGATCATGAAGGTGCCATTGGTGGTATCCAGATCGGCGATGACCCCTTTGACCTCCGCTTCGTTGCCATCGTCGTCGCTGTCGTCGTCATTCTGGTTGAGACGTTCCAGACGGGTGGCAATAAAGCCCTCTTCCGTCGGGAAGCCGCTGACCTCGACCACCACGCGGCCCTGGCTGCTGTCCAGGTCGTTCAGGTCAATGCTGCCGTCCATATTGGTGTCGGCAATGTCGCTGCTCAATACCGTGTTCGCATCCACGGTCACGGTCTGACCGAGTACCACCAGGGTGCCCAGGGTGGGATCCTCGGCGTTGGGGGAGACGGAACTGACCGGCCCTTTCAGGTCTTTGTCGAACATCACGCGGGTAGCGCGGCGGTCGTCTCCGTCCTGTTCCGCTTCGATCTCGACCCGCATGCCCAGGCGAAGATCGTCTTCGGACATGCGGCCTTCGCCTTCAAACTCAATCTCGGCGTTGGCGGTGTCGTAGCGCACCCCGTTGACGTAAACGCTGCCAAACCCGGTAATGACACCGGAGGAGCTGACTTTGTCGCTTGAATTGTTGCCGCCGGGGTTGTTGGCGTTCGGGGCGGAATCACTGCTGCCGCCGCCGCAGCCTGTCAGAGCCAGAGCGATGGATGTGGCCAATGCACTTTTTTTCAGATGTTTCATGGCGAGACCTCTTCGTCGTTGATCGCATTACCAAGGCGGCGTGGCGCCACCTTTCCGTGTGTTTCATTAGCGACAACGCTTGGCGCCGTATTTTATTCCCTCGAGACGGATCGGTTTCTCAAAATGTGCGGGGCGTCACACAATATTGGGGGTTGGTGATGGCTTCGCTCACAGAGGCTGGAGCGTCTGGGTCAGTTGGGTCTCATGGTGCTCGCCCGGAATATCGGTTTTCCGCCAGCGTTGGCGCTCGCGGACGATCAGATGACCATCCAGTACCTGATAGTGTTGGGTGGACTCCTCCCGGTACTCGCCGCGGATGACAAACAGCAGGCTTCCCTTGGCATGAAGATTGAGACGGCTGGCCAGGGGCTTCCCGGCTTCGTCCACCCAGACTTCCAGGGTGGAGTGGAACTGTTTGACGTATTTCCGGGCTCGCTCGTCGAGCACCGTTTTGTCCCGGTCAAAGATCAGACGGCGGGCAGGCCGGCCCTGCCAGCGGTCGGTGACGAGGGTCCGAAAGCTCGATCGTTGGATTTCCCGGCGCAGCGGGGCGGCGGCATTCAGAAGCGGGCGAACCTCGTTCAGGTCCAGGCGCCACATGAAATCAGTGGTGGGGGTGCGGGCATCCGGGTCCTCCAGTAGGCGGTTCGCTTCGGCATCGAGCCGATCCAGCAGTGGCCAGCCGTAGGTCACGCTGATGCCATCAGTGCCCCGGTTGATGACCGTGTTCACCGACACCTCGACTTCCTCCCGGTCGTCGCCTTTGCCCTCGGCACGCCAGAGCGCCGATAACAGTTGTACGCGAACGGGGCGGTTGTGCTCCAGCTGGTCGAGGGTCTGGAGCAGGTCTTCCGGCTGCGAAGCGCTCGCGGGTAGCGCCATCAATAGAGCGGAGGTAAGCCCGCTCAGCGCAAGAGTGCGGCGCAGGAATCCGGAAAGCAGCGGCATGTGTCATCCCTCAAAAACGGTCGTAGGTCGGTGAGTACTATACGACGCTTCGACTCCAAACCGTGAAGAAAGCTCCTTTGATATAGTGACGGTATGAAAGACCTGATCCGCCAATTCGGTCGCCTGCGTCTGTTGGCGCTGGTGCTGACCTATCTGCCGCTGACCGCGGTTCCGGTGGCCGGCGTGGTCTGGCTCTGGCAAACGGGGTACCTGGCCTATTGGTTGTTGCTGTTGGCCATTTGCGGCGGCTGTGCGCTGATGCTCCAGCTGTGGCTGGCGCGCACCGACAAGCGCCGGATTCCGGACGCGCGCACCGGTCCCAGCGGCCACTGGTCCACGACGGCCGAAGGCGCCTGGACCCAGGTGGAGGCTCTGGCGCAGAGCGCGGACCCCGCGGAATACGCCCTCAGCGACGGTTCCGCACTCTGGCTGCTTGGACAGCATGCGCTGGAGCGGGTGGCCGGGCACTTTTTCCCGGATAAGGAACGGCCGCTGCTTGAGCTGACGGTACCCCACGCACTGTTGATCATCGAGCGTGCCAGTCGAGAGTTGCGTCAGGAAATTGTGCATACGGTACCCTTCAGCCATCGCCTCAGTCTGGGCAACCTGGTGCGGGCCCGGCGCCTGCAACAGACCGCCACGCGCTACCACAATGCGTTCCGCATGGGGCGGGCGCTGATCAGCCCGGCGAGTGCACTGTACCAGGAGTTCAGCCGCGCCGTGGGCGGCCATATTCTGGATTACGGCAGCGAGCGCATGCAGCGCTGGTTGCTGCAGGAATATGTGCGCAAAGTGGGGTTCTACGCTATTGAGCTGTACAGCGGAAACCTGTTGCTTAGCGGCGAGCTGACCGCCGGCACGGGGCAGCCGCTACAGGTGCTGGTGCTCGGCCCGGCCGGCAGTGGTAAAACCAGCCTGCTCGAGGCACTGGCCGGCGGCCAGTCCGACATCAACCCGAACGCCAGTGATAAGTGGATCAACGCCCAACGAATCACGTCACCGGTCTGGGGCGAGCTCGAACTGTGGGATACCCCGGCGTGGCCAAAGTTGCCCCGGCGCCGAGCGCGCGCGGCGGTGGCAGCGGCCGATCTCATCATCTGGGTCAGCGATGCCGGCGCCGAGGGTATGAAAGACGATGCCGAGCAACTGGCGCGACTGCAACGCTGGTTGGGGCGCCGCGCCGGACAGCCGGAACCGCCACTATTGGTGGCCCTGACGCACCTGGAGCGGAAGGGAGAAGCCCTTTCGTTGGCGGTGGTGGCAGAGCAACTGTCGATTCCGGCCGAGCAGATCATTCCTCTCTCACTGGCGGACCCAGACTCTGAGCAGGCCCGAGAGCCATTACAGGCCGCCTTTAACCAATACTATGCCCAAGCGGAGCGGTGCCACTACTGGCGATACCTGCACCGGCGCCGCCAGGCGGAGAATAGAGAACTGTCGGGCCGCCAGTTGCGTGGCGCCGCCGGCACGGCATGGCGCGCGGCGCGTGGGCTGTTTCGTCAGGGGCCCAAGGAGTAAGCCGACGCAGAGCCACCCATAAAAAACCCCCAGATCTTGCGATCTGAGGGTTGTTTATTGGTGCCGGGGGAAACTGAAAAGAATTAATAAGATATTGAATTTTATAGTATAAATGTTGGTTCAACTAATCTCTGGAATACCGCTTGGAATACCTGTCACATCCGTGAACCGGCGGTTCAAGGTGGCCAATAATGGTTTGGTTGGATAGATGGGTAGCACAGGTACTGCTTCCTCACTCCCTTGGGGGCTTTAACGCCGGTGCTGACATGGTCGGCTACTGGCTTTCTTTTCGTTGCCTCAAATCATCCTCCACTATTTTCTTGGCCTCCTCCTCAATCTCTGCATCTGTTAGTCCAGCTTGTTGCTGAAAGCGACGTAAGAGCACCTCTTGTCTCATAATGATTTCGGAGTAGTGCTGGACATGCGCTTCAAGCGACTGGATGTTGTGCTCCAAGTTTTGGATTTTAGCTGAGTCATCTTTCTGCATCACATCCTTGATCGACTTTGACTTTCCCTTCGGCTTGTAATTTTGCCGAAGATGGGATTTCTCAGCCTCAATTGCTGCCTGCGTATCTTTTTTCATCTGTGCCGCTAGTTGGTCTCCGTGGTCAATTAAATACTCCAGGGTTTCGTGTAAAGACGTGAAGTTCAATTGCTGTGCGACTCGTCTCAGTCTCGCTTCGATATGGGTGCCCAACGTAAACGAGTACGGCTTTTTGTGGCTCTTGAGATCTCTTGCTCGCTTGGCCACTGAGTTCCACGCGAGACACATTTTTCTCAGCGTTTCCTGTTGGCCGAAGGACCCACGCTCAGCAACTTGGAGTATCCGCTGGAGCAGTACCTCCGTCTCAGTCTCTTCTTTCATTGCCATCTGGGAAGGTGCCTCCGCGATTCGGGGTATCCCTCGTTCATCAAGATAATTGTGTGCCCAGACGCACTGGGAGGTTCCGGGGGCATTCTCTTTTTTTACCCATCTCTCCCATTTCCTATAGCTATCATAAGTATTTTTCTGATTCATTTTGTTAATCTATATTTTGATTGCATCAAGAAACATTACAAGTAATATTACCAATTATATTAGACTATAACAGCTGTTATCTGTGTAGAATAGACCGAATTTTTCAGCGGCTATGGTAGTGATTAACTTTGTTTCAGCTATTGACGATTAAAACACCCGGGCTATCTCCAGCCCAGAAGTACGCTTTGTGTCGGCTGGTGACGCTAAGTAAAAACGTACGTGCAGTTCACTATTCTATATCCGAGCTAAGCACCATGATTGGAGTCAAACCGCATGTATTGAGGTCGGTAATCTCCGGATATTTGGTCCGGAGGGGATACTTAGCCAAGTATGTAGAGCCAGTGCCCCATCTTCCTGGGCAAGCTAGTAGAGGACGGCCGAAGTATCATTACCAATATACAGAGGGCTTTGACGGGAGCTTTGAAAAGGAGGTGGTGCTTGGGGCTACCGACTATCATAAAGACTTGGTTGAAACTCTGATGAACACTCGGTGCTCCGAGGAGTTAGGTCCAGAGGAAACATTGCTTCTAGCTGTACTGCTGCGATTTGCTGATATGTCGGGAACAGTTCGGACTTTGGGCCTTTCCGCCCTGAAGGGCTTAATTGGTGCGAGCCGAAGTAAGGTGCTAGCCATGCTGGAGTCGCTCCAGGCAAATAAGCTCTTACTGGCTAGATCACCGGGAGGGACCAGCCCGAGTTTATTTGGTAAGGTGAAGTCGCTATATATCCTCGACCTTAAGAGCCTTTACGTCAGAATGAATATTGACGAAAGCAGCCAGCTATACAGGGTTCGGATGTACGCTGTTCGCTACTCAGATTCCGATATCGTTTCGATGACTCTCGGACTTTTTCGAGAGGTTGAGAGGCTAACCAGGATAAATACTAAGATTCGCCGATTGGCCTCGGAAGAGCCGTCAGACTTGGTCTCCGGCCGAAAATGGGTGCGAAGGGCTTCAGTAAATGACCAAAAAATTAGGCTCTTGGAGCTTAAACTTTGCGGCATCCTGGATATTGATCTCGACAAGAGCCCTGTCTGCAATCCCTTAAAGCAATCTGCCAGTAAGACCAGTGTCGATCTTCTGCGACGCAAGGTTAGTGACTATGCGTGTGCGCTTCTACTGGAAGGTAAAGATACGCAAGGTGGGTTTGTAAGGGAGGACTACGAACTTATCCGTGAGCGTATCGAAGCTGATATCGAAAATGTAGAGACGCAGGGTGATAAAACGAAAGAGAAGGTTGCAAATTTCATCTACTGGGCATCTGTCAAGGAAGCTGAGGTGATTTCTGCTCTCGCTATTAGGATAGACCCCGCTACGGGGAAGCCGGAGAAGCAGGACGGAACGCTTACGTCTCGTTTCGACGCGATCACCGTACTGCCGAACTGCGGCAAGGACGACTATAAACGAGTGATAGTGGCCACGAGGAAGTAGAGTTCTGCTGGAACGTGGGTAATAGTTTACTTATAGGGCACATCTCATGAACGGATCTACAGGAGTCCACCATGAGATTTTTACGCCTCAAAGAGGTAATCGAGTTGACCGGCCTGAGCCGGTCCACCATCTACAAATACATCGAAGACGGGCTATTTCCCCGCTCCGTCTCCCTCGGCGGGCGGGCTGTTGCCTGGGTTGAGCAAGAAGTTCACGATTGGATACTGGCTCGGATTGAGGAGCGGGACCAAGAGAAGCCGGCGTTCTCCGACCGCGCCGTCGCCTGATAAGGCGTGGTTTTCCTTCCGTATGCGAAACGGTAAGCGAGCGTCTGGCCAGGCGTCAGGGGGTGGGGCGCAGCCTCACCCTCTGGCACGGGCTGTGTTGCTCAAAAGCGCAGTGTGACGGCAGTCACATTCCTGGATTTAGCGGATTATGGCCCGTTGCGTCTATGGCACGGTTCCGACACACTTCGGATCTCTGGAGATCACAAAAGGGACCTGCGTATGTCATTACCTCACGAGCACGTCGTCAATCACGCCATCAGCCAGTTTGCCCGTCTGGAGCAGCCCAGCCTGCTGGACTGGAACCACCTGAAAACCCTTTCCCAGATACAGCGAGGATTGGCGGAATATGAGGCCAAGGGCCGGGGTATGACCTTCGA
>NZ_DGMV01000078.1:0-303 GCF_002388575.1 Marinimicrobium sp. UBA4509 | reverse complement strand
GCAGCTCATGAATGAGAGTCACGACTGTAAGCGCCTGGCTCGCCATATGACGGCGAGTGGGGACCCGAGGCCCAGCCAGAAGTGTGACTGCCATGCCATTATCGCTGGTAAGGACCCCAGATCGGTGCCTTTACGGGCGGTTATGGCTTGGGTGAAGATGAGGATTGATTTCCCGTTGAACGGGGCTTGGCTTCCTCACAACACCGCTGCAAAGCCCCATATGCCCAAACACTTGAGTCAGGCGGTCCCCCATAGCAGAATTCACCGGAATGGCTATTACCTGTCTAACGTCAATTACTTTGT
>NZ_DGMV01000001.1:0-3071 GCF_002388575.1 Marinimicrobium sp. UBA4509 | reverse complement strand
AAGCCGAAGGCGCATCCGCCGTTCCGAACCCCTACACCCCATCAAAAGGTGGCCGAATGGTATCGGGCTACGTAGTATAGGGGGCTGAATATACCTCGAAGGACCCGGTGTCAGGTGGTCTGTTTTGGAACCCTCGCTTCAGGGATGAAGCGAGGGAGCTCCATGGATGGATTCATCGCGTTTCCGAAACAGACCACCTGATGGCGGGGCCGCCCAAACTACAAAGTGCCCAACACCAGCTTCAAAGGCCCACCATGACCCACTGGCAAAAACCCCCTTTCACCCGTGACGACGTCCAGATCACCCAGCGGGAAACCCTCTACAAAGACTTCTTCCGGGTCGACAAAGTCACCCTCAAACACCGATTATTTCAGGGCGGCTGGACCGGAGAGCTCTCCCGGGAGCTGTTCCTGCGTGGCCCCGCCGTCGGGGTCCTGCTCTACGACCCCAAACACGACACTGTCGGCCTCATCGAACAGTTCCGCGCGGGGGCCCTGGCCGAACCCGGCGGGCCCTGGTGCATGGAAATTGTTGCCGGCATGATCGAAGACGGCGAAACCTGCGAAGATGTTGCCCGTCGGGAATCCGTCGAGGAAGCCGGTGTTGAGCCCTACCATATGGAATATATCGCCAACTACCTGCCCAGCCCCGGTGGCAGCGATGAAAAAATGCACATCCTCTGCGGCCTGGCGGATCTCAGTCAGGCTGGTGGTATTCACGGGCTGGACGAAGAGCACGAAGACATCAAGGTCCACGTTCTGGCCGCTTCGGAGGTGTTCGCCCACCTGTATGATGGACGCTTTAACAGCGCCGCGGTATTGCTGTGTCTGCAGTGGTTGCAGCTCAACCACGCCCGGCTGAAGCAAGGCTGAATCGGCAAACTCTGGTAGACTGGGTTCCAGGTCCTTTGCGGCCGGGTTGCCGACCCACTGCCCCACCCATGATTGTGTCAGGGTGCATCGCCTCTCAGCGGTGCGCTCCAGAGGCTTTTATTGTGGGTGTCGGGAGGGCCGTACCAGGAAACTCAAACTCACTCGGAGACCGACCGAGCATGGTCAAAAGCCGTTACAAAGTGAACCTGTCGCGCCAGCTGGCGGAGTGCGAGGCCAACTACTGGCGTCTGCGCAAGCTGTTGCCCGAGGACTCGCTCACGCCGGGTGCGCAGTGGCAGTTCGCGGTGGTCAGCGGCGAGCGGCACTGGCAGACACGCGTGACGGTCATCGAGTGCTCCCGCTACACCACGACCGTCCAGTTGAGTCAGGTCCAGGCGGATGAGCCGGGAGCGGAGTGGTTGCGCGCGCCGCAATTGACGGTCCGCCTCTACCAGGATGCCGAGCTGGCGGAGGTTCTGGCCTGGGAGCGGCATCGCCGGTTGCAGCCGCGCTACGAGTACCCCAACCAGGCCATGTATCACCAGGACGAAAAAGCCCAGTTGAACCGGTTTCTGGGGGAATGGCTGGGCTTATGTCTGGAGAAGGGGCACTCTCTGGAAACGGTCTGGTAGAAGATCACATTTTTCTGATAAATGTTCCGACACCGGTCGCATGCGTCTTGCACCGCCTCCCACTTGTGGTTATTCTCGAAAAAACTTCGGCCATTCGACGGCGCTTCAATCTACCTCCGTCCTCTGGCCAGAAGCAGAATCAACCGGATTATCGAGACGTTCGTGCGCCTGATTCAAATTACCGACTGCCACTTGGGCCCGCTGTCTGACCCCTCACTATTAGGGTTGAACACCGACCAGAGCCTGGACGATGTATTGCGCCTGGTAGCCCGGGAGCAGACGGCCGTGGATGCCATGGTGTGTACCGGCGACATTGCCAGCGATGCCCATGAAGAGTGCTACGGTCGCTTTGTGACCACGGTTCGCAAACACTTTTCGGTCCCTCTGGGATGGTTGCCCGGCAACCACGATTCGGCGGCCATCATGGCCCAGCTGGAAAGCGACTTTGTGCCTGAGTCTCGGGTTATGAGTATCGGGGAGTGGTTGGTGGTTCTGCTCGATTCCGCCGTGCCGGGGCAGGTATACGGCCACCTGGCGGAGAGCGAGCTGGATTTCCTGTCCCAGACACTCGCCAGTAACGGCCCTCGTCCAACCCTCGTCATGCTGCACCACCAACCCGTGCCGGTAGGCAGTCGCTGGATTGATGAATACATCCTCAAGAATGCCGATGATTTCTTCGCCATCATTGATGCGCACCCGCAGGTGAAAGGTGTCTCCTGGGGGCATGTGCACCAGTTCTATCACGGCGAGCGCAACGGGGTGCAGCTGTTTGCCACACCCGCCACTTGTATCCAGTTTAAACCGGGCAGTGAGTCGTTTGCCGTGGATCGGGCCATGCCCGGTTACCGCTGGTTTGACCTGCACGACGATGGCCGCCTGGACACCGGGGTATCCCGGGTAGAGGACCAGAAGTACCAGATCGACTATCAGTCGGCTGGCTATTGATGGTGGCGATTTGGGCTTGTCCGCGCCTCGTCTGATTTATATCCATGGTTTTCTCAGCTCGCCGGCCTCCTTCAAGGCGTGGCAAATGAAGGCGTGGCTGGCCGAGCATCGCCCCGACATCGACTACCGTTGTCCGCACTTGTCCCCTTATCCCCGCCTGGCGGCCGAGCAGCTGGCGAACCTGGCCGATACCAATGGCCCCCTGTACCTGATGGGCAGCTCCCTGGGCGGCTTCTGGGCCACCTGGCTGGCCGAGCGATACAGCGCCCGAGCGGTACTGATCAACCCGGCGGTCAGCCCCTGGCAGTTCATGCCGGATTATCTGGAGGTTGACCTCAAGGGCTATCACACCGATGATACCTACCGCCTGAGCGCCCACCATGTGGATGAAATCCGGGCCTATGAGGTCGAGCCGCTGAACCACCCCGAGAATCTGTGGCTGTTGGTTCAGACCGGGGATGAAACCCTGGATTATCGACAGGCGGTGGCCAAATACCAGGGCGCGAGGCAGACGATCGAGCCCGGCGGCGACCACGGTTTTCAGGGCTTTGAGCGGTATATCCCCGAAGCGATGGCGTTTCTGGAAGGGCGGTAACGGCGGATGGCAGAGGTTTGGGTAACG
>NZ_DGMV01000044.1:9635-9901 GCF_002388575.1 Marinimicrobium sp. UBA4509 | reverse complement strand
TACGGGCTCGCCCTTTATGCGGTCGGACATAGTGTAAAAATGCAGGTGCGTGCCGCGCACCTTGCAGGTGTGCTCCAGCTGATTTTGGCGGTAGGCGTACTCGCCGAGGTGGTGAGACGATTTGTGTTCGGTAGTGAACCTGAATCACTGGTGATGATGGCGATCGCATTCATTGCGTTGATGGCCAATACCAGCTGTCTGTTACTCATATCCAAACACCGAGAGGGTGGGGCGCACCTGAAAGCCAGCTGGATATTCTCGGCCAA
>NZ_DGMV01000044.1:9043-9495 GCF_002388575.1 Marinimicrobium sp. UBA4509 | reverse complement strand
ATATTCTCGGCCAATGACGTGGTCATCAATCTGGGCGTTATCGCTGCTGGCGCTTTGGTCGCGTGGACCGGTTCCCATTATCCAGATCTGATTATCGGCACTATTGCGGGAATCATCGTGCTTAACGGCGCCAGGCGTATTCTGGCGCTGAAAGATTAAGGAGTGCTCGTTGTGGGAGAAAAACTCTCCCGGTATGAAATAGCCCGGTTGCCTGAGCACTCCGTTGGCGGCGCGTTTCCAACCAAAGCTAAAACTAACTGATCGAAGGAGACTACTGTTATGAGTTTACATCTAGGCAATACCGCCCCCGATTTCGAGGCGAATACCACCGAAGGCCGGACCAGCTTCCACGACTGGATTGGCGACGGGTGGGCCGTACTGTTTTCGCATCCGGCTGATTTTACGCCGGTATGCACCACGGAGCTGGGTGAAACCGCCAGACTAAAAGACGA
>NZ_DGMV01000044.1:7237-8972 GCF_002388575.1 Marinimicrobium sp. UBA4509 | reverse complement strand
AACCGCCAGACTAAAAGACGAATTTGCTAAGCGCAACTGCAAAGTGATCGCCATTTCGGTGGATCCGGTGGAAGATCATAAAGCGTGGTGCGGCGATATCGAGGAGACCCAAGGTCATGCCGTCAATTTCCCGATTATCGGGGATGAAGACAGAAGGGTCTCGCAGCTTTACGACATGCTGCATTCCGGTGAGGGTGATAGCTCGACCGTGCGATCGGTATTTTTGATCGACCCGAACAAGAAAATACGGATGACGCTGACCTACCCGAAAAGTGCGGGCCGCAATTTCGACGAAATCTTGCGGGTGATCGACTCGATCCAGTTGACCGACGGGTACAAAGTCGCCACACCGGTGAATTGGCGCAACGGCGACGATGTGATCATCCTGCCCACGCTGTCAGATGATGAGGCCAAGCGCCACTTCCCGGACGGATGGAAGGCCGTCAAGCCTTACCTCCGAGTGACCAAGCAGCCGAACCGTTGAGGTTTGAGCGTAACCCGCTGTTAGGGGCGTGGTTGCCCGCGCCCTTTCGGCTGGAGACCCTGTACCGGGACTTTGAGTGATTTCTAAAAACTTACGAAGAGTCGTCTTGTGCCCTCTATTCTTTGCACTGTGACTAAACGGAAAATGGAGGCTCAGTTATGAGCCTCTGGCAGTACCTGTTGCTGGCCACGGCGGCCGGTATGCTGCTTAATCTTACCCCCTGCGTACTGCCAGCGCTGCCGATTAAATTGCGCAGTATCGGTCGAGTGGTTGGCGATCGTCCCGGGCGACGCCTGTTGGCGGGGGCAGCACTGCTGGCTGGAACACTGACATTTTTTGGAGCACTGGCGGTGGCTACCGCCTGGTTGAACTGGACCTGGGGTGCCCTGTTTCACTCGGCTTCATTCCGGATGATGCTCGCTGTCGTGCTCGCCGGTCTGGGTGTTTGGAGCCTGGCTGGGCGCGGGTTTCAGCCTCCACAGTGGGCTTACCGGGTCCGGGGGGCGGGCTACGCCGAGCCGTACTTCGCCGGCTTGTTGGCGGCCGTGCTGTCTACTCCCTGCACCGGGCCTTTTCTGGGCGGCGTATTGGCATTCGCTCTGACCCAGTCGCCGGCTGCTATCGTGGCGCTTTTCCTGGCGGTTGGCACGGGTCTGGCACTTCCCTACCTAGTCCTGCTGGTCCGCCCTGGCCTGATCGCAAGGATACCCCGTGGCGGTGCCTGGTTGCTTCGCATCCAGCAATTCCTGGGGCTGGTATTGCTGGCCGGGGCAGTGTTCTTTGCGGCTACCGTGTTCCCGGATGGTGTGGGACGGTTGCTGTGGATAATCTGGGTGACGGTGCTTACCTTCTGGCTGATGCGCGCACTATGGGTCGGACCTGACCTCCGCGCGCGCTTGGTTCCGGCGGTAGTATTGGTCGGGACTGTGGTCACGGGACTCGCGGCGTGGCCGCAGCCGGGTCGTGTCGCAACCGATACCTTGGCCTGGGAGCCTCTGACGGATGAGGCACTGAGCGATGCGCGGACGGCACAACGACCGGTGCTGATTGAATTTACAGCTGATTGGTGCATCAATTGCAAAGTGCTCGAACAGACCGTTTATCGTGATCGGCGTGTGGTCCGAGCTGTCCGTGAGGTTAATGCTATCACACTGCGCGCTGACCTAACGCGGCCTGATGAGCGCCTGAAACGTTATTTGCGCGAGTTCGGCGGGGCCGGCCTGCCGTTTGCGGTGGTACTCAATGGTCGCC
>NZ_DGMV01000044.1:4729-7113 GCF_002388575.1 Marinimicrobium sp. UBA4509 | reverse complement strand
GGTGGTACTCAATGGTCGCGGGAAGCCGGTAAAACGGCTGCCCGACCTGTTTGTGGCGGACACGCTGGCGTCGACGCTGCGCAGCTCTACGGAGGAATAAGTCGTATGCGCATGAATAAATCCCAAATCTTCGGCTGGCTGGTGCCTGGTCTGGGCGCTTTGGCGGTGGTGAGCGCATTGTTGGCATGGCAGTGGCCGCTCTTAGAGCCCAAAACCCTAGACGCAGCGGCTGGCGGCGAGGCGGCTAAAACCACCGCTGATCTGGTCGATATCCTTGCTGTGCGAGGGGCAGGGGACAGTATTCGTGTGACACTCTTGATCGAAGGCGATTGGCACGTGAATGCCAACCCCGCGTCCTTGGACTTCTTGATCCCCACCGAGCTTTCCGTGAGCGGGGGTGAACCCTTGCCGTTGGAAGTCGACTACCCACTCGGTCGCACTATCGACAGCGGGCTCGGTGATGAACCCTGGACCATTTACGATGATGGTACCATCATTCGCGCTACCCTTCTCAAAGACGTGTCTAATGACCAGTTAACCGCCGAAGTTCGGGTTCAGGCATGCCACGACAGCGGTCGTTGCCTGACTCCAGACACCCTCCAGGCGAGGCTTTCTCTCCGGTGACGGGAATATCGGTTTATGTGATGGCCCTCGTGCAACACCCTCGTTGTTATGCAGGATCTACTATAAGTTTGCCTTGGTTAAGGAGGTCTTCATGAGAATTGGCGCTTTGGCGAAGAAGCTTGGTTTGCCGGTTGAAACAATACGCTTTTGGGAGAAAAAAGGTTTGCTGCCAGAGCCTTCTCGAACGGAAAGCAATTATAGAGATTACGGCGATAGAGATTTGATGAACCTGCAATTTATTCGAAATTGTCGCGGTTTGGATATGAGTCTCGACGACATCCGGCAGCTGATACAGCTACGAAGCCAACGAACAGAGTATTGCAGTAGTGTCAACGATCTTATTGATAATCGTATTGCTCAGGTTACGATAAAAATCAAAACGCTACAAGCGCTTGAAGTTCAGTTGCGATCCTTGCGTCAGGCCTGCGCGGAGGGGCGAAGTGTCGAGCAGTGCGGCATTTTGCAAGGATTGACCGAGCGCAGCCGAAGCTCGATGACAAAGAAATAGAACCTTCACAGACCCTGGGGCGAGCGATGGCTTTCTGGCTCTTGGTGTGGTGGAGTATGTGTAAACGTATGTCAGCCCGGAAGGCAATTTTGACAAAACAAAAAGTGACGATTGTATTGATAACACTGATGGTTCTTCAGGGCTTCGTCGTCGCTGTTGAGGCACATCCGACTTCTCAGTGGGCTGACCGTACTCTGGGGTGGAATCAAGAGCTCCAGCCCGGAGATTGTAAGGTCGATACAAACGAGGCCGTAAATACCGCTTTACTGCAAGACGGTTGCTCCTGTTGTGCCCTTTGCCACGCTTGTTGGCTCGCGATGGCCGTTCATCAATTTTCTGATTTTTATTCTGATGTTAGGGGCGTGCTGCCCTCCTACCTAATTGACTTTTCGTCCGTCCACGGCCCCTCTCTGTTTCGACCACCCAAAGCCTGATAGGTCCCGAGTTTTTAGCACTCTAGAGCTGGTCCCCATTGTTGGGGTACTGAAATAATTTTTTAGGATAATTACCGATGAACTACTTTGGTTTATGGGTTGGGCTCGCCCGCGTGCGTGTGCGCACCGCGCACACGTTACTATTGAGTCTTTTATTGTTATTGAGCGGCCTCTCGTATGGGCAGCACCGGGAGGCGGTGCTTACACTGGACGATGCTATTCACAAAACCATGCAGAACAACCCCCGCTTGCAGATGTACGAAGTTCGGATGCGTGGGCTCAAGGGGGTCAGAGAGTCCGCTGCCCTAACGCCAGCCTATGAGCTGGGTGCGGAGGTTGAGAACTTCGCTGGAGAGGGTGAAATACAAGGCCTGCGTGGCTCAGAACAGACGGTTTCACTGTCGTCGGTCATTGAACTCGGCGGAAAGCGTTCGGCGCGAGTGGCGCTGGTCGATGCTCGCACTGGTCTGTTGGACGCGCGGCGTAGGGCTGAAGCGTTGGATCTGCTCGGCGAGGTGACGCATGGCTTCGTCGCCGCCTTGGCAGCACAGGAACGGTTGAATCTAGAAAAAGATGCTTTGGTGCTAGCTCGCGCGACACTGGAGGCAGTTGAAAAGCGAGCACGCGCGGGTGTTGCACCAAATGCAGAGGTTTTACGGGCCAAAGCCGCTCTCGCAAAAACAAAAATCACCTTATCTCGCATGCAGCGGGTATTTGAAATAGAGAAGACCCATCTTACCAGTCTGTGGGGCGCTATCGAAACTGATTTTGAGGAGCTTCAAGGGGACCTGTTTCAATTCCCTCCCGCGGATGATTTT
>NZ_DGMV01000044.1:4008-4551 GCF_002388575.1 Marinimicrobium sp. UBA4509 | reverse complement strand
CGTCTCTATACGACAGAGCCAAAGGCAACGCCGCTTTGGCTGTGTTTGCGAGTGAGACTCGCCTGAAGGAAGCAAGGATCCGGCTGTCACAAACGCGTGCCAAAAGTGATATCTCCTGGAGCCTAGGGGTACGCCGGATGGAAGGCTCTGGCGATACGGGGCTAGTTGCAGGGGTTAGTATGCCCTTGTTTGCAGATCGTCGAAGCAGTGGGGAAATTCGCGCTGCCCAAGCCGAACGTGATCAAGTGACGTTTCGGCGGAAAGAGGCACTGTTTAATCTGCATGCGCAACTTTTCGAAGCCTATCAAAATCGACAGCAGGGCGTTGAAGTCTCAGCAGTGCTGAAAGAAGAGGTAATACCGACACTCAATCGTGCGCTACGGGAGACGCGTGGAGCATATGAACGGGGGCGGTATAGCTACTTGGATCTGATTGCCGCGCAGGAAGAGTTGTTGGCTGCTAGACGGAGGATGATCGACTCGGCAGCCTCGGTGCTTCAATACGGCGCCCTTATTGAACAAATGACTGCCGAGCCTCTATCTA
>NZ_DGMV01000044.1:0-3927 GCF_002388575.1 Marinimicrobium sp. UBA4509 | reverse complement strand
ATGACTGCCGAGCCTCTATCTACCAGCAGACTTTCCCGTTGACCACCAGCGCTGAAAAAACTATAGGAACAAGACTATGCGACACAGATATTACGTTATTCTTTCGGTACTAATGGTGATTCTTACTTCGAACGCTGCTTTCACTCAGGACTTTATTGAACCTAGGGGGCGGGATGAAGCGCACGAAAGGAATCGAACAGAGCATGAAGGAGAGGAGGTGGTTCGGATCAGTTCAGAGACGGCACAAAAAGCCGGACTAAGTACAAGCCAAGCTGGACCCGCTACCCTCGACCGCATTCTTCGGGTGTACGGAAAGATCGTTGTGCCACCTGGCCAGGAAACCCACATGAGGGCACGGTTCCCTGGTCAAGTCTATCAGGTTCATGCCCAGATTGGCGATCAGGTTGAAACCGGCGATTTACTCGCTGAAATTGAGTCCAATGACAGCCTGAGGACCTACCAGCTTCGCTCGCCGATCAACGGGGTTGTCGTCGACCGCCAAACAGCGGTTGGCGAACTAACACAGGATCGAGCGCTTTTCTCTATTGCCCGTTTAAACCCACTTTGGGTGGAGCTTCACGTATTCCCGGCACAACGATCGGCCGTTTCGAAAGGGCAAACGGTTCTGCTGTCTTCTGACAGTGTTAAAGGAACGGTGACGCTTAGCCATGTTCTTCCTGGAAGTGAACGGCGGCCCTACCTTATTGCTCGAGGTACACTTGACAACCGAGACGGACAATGGACACCCGGGCTGCTTGTTATGGGGGAAATTGTCGTAGAGTCATTTCAAGCCTCTGTCGCGGTGGACAATCGCGCCCTGCAAACAGTTGAGGGTAAAACGGTGGTTTTTACCAATAAGGATGATGTATTCAAAGCGCAATTGGTAGAACTTGGCCGCAGTGATGACCGTTACACCGAAATCCTTTCTGGGCTCGAAGCGGGTGAACGTTATGTCGTGGGCAACAGTTTTTTGGTTAAAGCTGACCTTTTGAAGTCAAGCGTCGAAGACCACGATTAGGAGTCAGACGATGATCGAATCGATTCTTCGCTTCTCAGTCGAGCGGCGCTACCTCACTTTGTCCTTTATTTTTGTACTGATCGGCTTAGGTGTGTGGAGCTATCAGCGCTTACCGATTGATGCAGTGCCTGACATCACCAACGTTCAGGTACAGATCAATACCCAGGCTCCGGGTTATTCGCCTCTGGAAGCCGAACAGCGCATTACCTATCCGGTAGAGACGGCGCTTGCAGGGTTGCCAAATCTATCATATACGCGTTCTTTGTCCCGTTATGGGTTGTCGCAAGTGACAGTGGTGTTCGAAGATGGCACCGATATCTACTTTGCTCGAAACTTGATCGACGAGCGTCTAGGCGCGATTAAGAACGATCTTCCGCCAGGCCTTGAGCCCGAGATGGGTCCCATAGCAACCGGTCTCGGTGAAATTTTTACCTATACGGTTGAGGCCTTGCCTGGAGCGGTAAAGGCTGACGGAACACCGTACGATGCAACGGCATTGCGCGAAGTTCAGGACTGGATTATAGAGCCGCAGTTGGCTCTTGTACCCGGTATAGTCGAGATTAACACGATCGGCGGCTTTGCCAAGCAATATCACGTCACCCCCGACCCACGAAAGCTTCTGGTTTTTGACGTGACCTTGGACGATGTGAGCCAGGCCCTACGGAACAACAACAACAATCGCGGCGCTGGCTATATTGAGCACAATGGCGAGCAGCTGTTGGTGCGATCGCCTGGTCAGTTGCAAACGATAACCGACATCGAACAGGTGGTGGTGAAAATTGTCGATGGGTCGCCAGTGCGTGTTGCAGACATCGCGGAGGTCGCGATTGGAAAGGAGTTGCGCAGTGGCGCGGCTACGCGAAACGGAGTTGAAACCGTTGTTGGTACAGCGATGATGTTAATGGGAGCGAACTCCCGCGCTGTGGCTCGCGATTTGGCGATAAAGCTTGAAGAGATCGAGTCTTCTCTTCCCGAAGGCGTACGGGTGGACACCGTTTATGATCGCACCACTTTAGTGGACAAGGCCATCGCGACCGTAAAGAAGAACCTCTTGGAGGGCGCGTTGCTTGTCATAGCAGTGCTCTTTGTGCTGCTTGGAAACATTCGTGCAGCGCTGATTACTGCCGCAGTGATTCCTTTATCGATGCTCGCCACCGTTTTCGGTATGGTCAAGACAGGAGTGTCTGCCAACTTGATGAGCCTCGGCGCACTGGATTTTGGCCTGATTGTCGACGGGGCGGTCATCATCGTGGAGAACGCGACACGCCGCCTGGCAGAAGCTCAGGCGTCTGATAACAGCAAGCTCGAACGAAAAGAACGGCTTTGGTTGGTTTTTGAAGCGACTAACGAAGTCATTCGACCGAGTCTATTCGGGGTGTTGATTATTACGGTCGTCTACATTCCGTTGTTCACGTTGACTGGCGTCGAAGGGAAAATGTTTCAGCCGATGGCTGCTACCGTTGTAATGGCGCTTCTGGCAGCATTGGTGCTCTCATTGACTGTGGTTCCCGCGTCGGTCGCTGTATTTATGACCGGGCGCGTCAGCGAGAAAGAAAATCGTGCCATCGTCGCCGCAAAGTCACTTTATCGACCATTGTTGAGTTGGGTTCTCAGGTTACGATGGGGGATCATTTCCGGTGCCACTATTCTGGTTTTCGCATCAAGCTGGCTGGCCACAACACTTGGATCAGAGTTTGTGCCCCAGCTGGATGAAGGGGATATTACGGTGCAGGCGCTACGGGTGACCGGCACGGGGCTGGAACAATCGGTGGCGATGCAGGAGATGTTGGAAAGGCGCATTAGATCGTTCCCGCAGGTTGACAAGGTGTTAGCCAAGGTAGGCACAGCCGAGGTGGCGACGGACCCGATGCCTCCAAATGTGGTGGATAACTTCGTGATACTTAAACCGCGCAGTGAATGGCCGAATCCAAAGCTTCCCAAGGATGAACTGCTTCAAGAGTTGGAGGAGGCATTGGAGGAAGTTCCGGGCAATAACTACGAGATCACGCAACCGATTGAGATGCGCTTTAATGAGTTAATTTCGGGGGTTCGAGCGGATTTAGGAATCAAGGTCTTTGGTGATGACCTCGAACAGCTTCTAGCCTCAGCTGAGGCGATTCTCGCGGTTTTGAATGACATAGAGGGCTCAGCCGATGCACGGGTTGAGCAGGTTGACGGCCTACCAATGCTGTCAGTGCACCCCGATCGTATGGCGATCTCCCGGTACGGGCTCACCGTTGACGATGTACAGGATTTTGTTGCGACTGCTATCGGAGGTGAGTCTGTGGGATTGATCTATGAGGGGGATCGCCGGTTTGAGCTGGTGGTTCGTCTTCCAGAAAACGTGCGACGCGATGTCAAGCACTTGCACGAGTTGCCTGTGCCTTTGCCAGAGGGCGGGTATGCACCGTTGTCGGAACTCGCTACGCTCGTAATTGCGCCCGCGCCCAGCCAAATCAGCCGGGAAAACGGCAAAAGGCGAGTCGTGGTTATGGCAAATGTTCGGGGGCGGGATTTGGGGTCATTCGTAGCGGAAACCAAGCAGCGTGTCACGGCCGAAGTGAAGCTGAAGGCAGGGTACTGGCTAGATTATGGAGGTACTTTTGAGCAGTTGGCTTCGGCGAGTCAGCGGTTGTCACTTGTGGTCCCCGTGACGTTCGCTATTATTATTGTGATTTTGGTAGTGGCACTGGGCTCGCTTAAAGACGCACTCATTATCTTTACAGGCGTACCACTAGCGTTGACTGGTGGTGTATTGGCACTGTGGTTTCGCGATATGCCATTGTCAATATCGGCTGGCGTTGGCTTTATCGCGTTATCCGGTGTCGCGGTGCTGAACGGTTTGGTAATGCTCGCATTTATCCGCGATCGTTGGCACGTGTCAGGTGTATTAGTTCAGACCAAATCTG
>NZ_DGMV01000041.1:76892-81774 GCF_002388575.1 Marinimicrobium sp. UBA4509 | reverse complement strand
GGTGTCCTAGACCACTAGACGAATGGGACACTGTAATTACTTCAACTACTTTGGAGCGGGAAAGTAGATTCGACCGGGCTGGCGTTCCAGCTCCCGACCTCTCCTGACTTACCACACACCTAATTGGAGCGGGAAAGTAGATTCGAACTCCCGACCCTCGCCTTGGCAAGGCGATGCTCTACCACTGAGCTATTCCCGCTCGACTCGAGGGCGAATTATACGCATCGCTGCGCGCTTGTCAAACAATCAATTTATCAACGGGTTCAAAGAGCTACTGTGCTGCTGACATTTATGCTGCCTACATTGAGCGACTAAGGTGCGGCCAAGCAGCTTTTAGATACTGAGCCATTGACCAAAGCGTGAGAGCAGCGGCAGCGTACAGAACAACCACGCCCAGTAGCGCGATTTCGTGCCCTGGCGGGAAGGCCAGCAGCACCAGAATGGCGACCATCTGCAGCGTGGTTTTTAGTTTGCCAACCCAAGAGACTGCCACCATGCCGCGTTTACCCATTTCGGCCATCCACTCCCGCAGGGCCGAGATTACGATCTCCCGGCCGATAATCACAATGGCCGGTGCGGTGAACCAGGGAGTGGCGTGCAGCTCAACCAGAAGGGCCAGGGCGATGACCACCATCAGCTTGTCCGCCACCGGGTCCAGGAAGGCGCCAAAGGGGGTGGACTGGTCGTATTTGCGGGCGACATAGCCATCGGCCCAGTCGGTGATGGCGGCAATACTGAAGATCATGGCGGAGGCGAAGTGGGCCCACCCGAACGGAAGATAGAAGACCACTACAAACAGCGGGATGAAAACAATGCGGATCAGGGTCAGTTGGTTCGCCAGGGTCATGGGATAGATCGGTCTCTGGTTCTGTCGTTGGGCGAATCATACAGCCGTGAGGCGGGGGTGACCAGTGTTGCGTCGGTTGGATTGGTGTCGGCGTAATCGTGAGGGTGTTGCGGTTGTGGTGTCGTTGGGAGGTCATACGGCCGTGAGGCGGGGTGACCGGTTTGAGTAGGTCGGATTAGCGTAGCGTAATCCGACTCTTGGTGCGGTGGTGGTTCTGCCGGGGGTGTCGGATTACGCGCTGCGCGCTAATCCGACCTACTGACTACTGAGATTCTGGGGAGCTATAGGGTAGGGATAGCGCGATCCAGAGCGCCCACGTCCAGGAAGGGCGAGGCATCAATGTCTTTGGCGTCCATCATTTCCGCCACGCGCTGCAGGGCGGCGATGATCATGCTCTGTTCCCATTCATCCAGTTCCCTAAACCGTTCCACAAAGTTGTCCTGCAGCGCCGTGGGCGCGGAGGCCAGGATTTTTCGGCCGTGGTCGGTCAAACGGGGGTAGACCTTGCGCTTGTCGGTTTCCGAGCGGATGCGTTCGATCAGCTCCCGCTTCTGCAGACGGTCCAGAATGGTGGTGACGGTGGCCTGGCTCAGGCTCATATCCCGGGCCAGCTCGCTGATGGTCATGTCGCCCTTGGCATGAACGATCTGCAGGAGCAATAACTGTGGCCCCGTGACGCTGGCGGTTTTCACCAGCTTCTTCGAATGCAGGTCGGTCGCCCGGATGACCCGACGCAGCGAAACCAATACCTCTTCGATCTTGTCCGAGGTGCTCATGGACTTGAGCGCCGTCATGTTGCGTTCGGCGCGGGAAGCCAGGCCCTGAGGCAGGTGGGATTCGTCTTTGGTCATGCGCGTGTCTCCGAAGGGCTGCATGGGTTCGGGTGGACTGATCATTTAGCTTAGTGTACTATAGATTTTTATTTAGTTCTCTAACTATTTCAATTCATTCGAATTGTCGGGGCAAACCTTGATTTTTTGCGGGTTTGGGATCATACCCCTATATTGTTGTTATAAACGGGAAGGAGCAGACCATGACCGACACACCCAGTGACAATCTGGATTTTCGCAAGCCCACCGCTGAGGTCGGCTACCTCCTGAATCAGCTGGTGGCTGCCAGCCCGCCCCTTGACCCCAATTCCATTTACTGCAATCTGCTCCAGTGCTCTCACTTCGCCGATACCGCCGTGGCCGTATTCGATGGCGAGCAACTGGTCGGTTTCGTGTCCGGTTACGTAGAACCCAACAAACCGGACACCCTGTTTGTCTGGCAGGTGGTGATTGCCGAGGCTGCGCGCGGTAAAGGTCTGGCCAAACGGATGCTCAAACATCTGCTGGGCCGTGAAGCCTGCGCGGAGGTGCGCTACATCGAAACCACGATCACTCCGGACAACGAGGCGTCCTGGGCGCTGTTCCGCAGCCTGGCCCGGGACCTGGATACTGAGCTGAACAGCGAAGTGTTTTTTGAGCGCAACACCCACTTCGGTGGCGAGCACGATGATGAACACCTGCTGGTCATCGGACCGTTCCAGACCAGTCGTCACTGATTGGTCGGACACGGTCCGATAGAAACTGACACCGGCCGACCTGTCGGCCATAAGGTGCCTCGAGATGAGTAGAGGTATCGAACAGGCGGGTTAGCGGGGCGGCACCCCGGTAATCGGCACAATGCTTCAGAATGGAGGACTTATGTCACACACAGTCGAAAAAATCGGCGGCACGTCAATGAGTGAGTACGATGCCGTACGCGACAATGTGGTTATGAAAAACGGGAAAGACGAGGACCTCTACCATCGGATTTTTGTGGTCTCCGCCTACGGCGGCCTGACCGACCTGCTGTTGGAGAACAAGAAAAACGGCCAGCCCGGCGTCTATGGCCTGTTTGCCAGCACCAATGACGATGACCCCTGGATGGAAGCCTTTGACAAGGTGCGCAAGCGCGTGCTGGAACTGAACAAGCAGTATTTTGGCGATACCGACCTTCGCAAAGAAGCCGATGCCTATATCAAGGAACGCCTGGACGATGCCGAACGCTGCCTGACCGATCTGCAGCGCCTGTGTCAGCACGGCCACTTTGAGCTGGACGCGCACCTGTTCACCGTGCGTGAAATGTTGGCCAGTATTGGCGAAGCCCACAGTGCCTGGAATATGGCCAAGTTGCTCCAGCGTGATGGCGTCAACGCCCGGTTTGTCGATCTCTCCGGCTGGAAAGCGGATGGTGCACTGGCGCTGGATGACATGATCAAACAGTCCTTTGCGGGCATCGATTTTGCCAAAGAGCTGCCCATTGTCACGGGCTACACTCACTGTAAAGAAGGCCTGATGGCCAGCTTTGACCGTGGCTACAGCGAGATGACGTTCAGCCGTATCGCGGTGCTGACCGGAGCCCACGAGGCGATCATTCATAAGGAGTTCCACCTGAGCAGTGCCGATCCGCGCCTTGTCGGCGCGGATAAAGTGGTGCCCATCGGTCGCACCAACTACGATGTGGCCGATCAGCTCGCGAATTTGGGGATGGAAGCCATTCACCCCCGCGCCGCCAAGGGCCTGCGCCAGAACGGCATCGCACTGCGGGTGAAAAACACCTTCGATCCGGATCACGACGGCACCCTGATCACCGGCGATTACGTCAGTGAAAAACCCTGTGCGGAAATCATTGCCGGTCGCAAAGGTGTGTACGCGATTGAGGTGTTCGACCAGGACATGATGGGCAATATCGAGAAGTATGATTCCGGTATTCTGCATCAGATTTCGCGCTTCAAGGCGCATGTGGTCAGCAAGGACATCAACGCCAACACCATTGTCCATTACGTTGCCGGTAACCTGAAAACCGTCAACCGTATTCGCAATATGCTGGAAGAGAAGTACCCGGATGCGGAAGTGGATGTGCGCAAGGTGGCGGTCGTGTCCGCCATTGGCAGTGATATGAAGGTGTCCGGTATGCTGGCCAAGTCGGCAACGGCACTGTCCAGCGCCAACATCAGTGTGCTGGCCATTCACCAGTCGATCCGTCAGGTGGATATGCAGTTTATCGTGGACGAGGACGACTACGATCAAGCCGTTAAGAGCCTGCACAAGGCCCTGGTGGAAGTCCACGACCATGGGGACGCCATATGCGCAGCCTGATCAGGCTGGCCGCGCTCTTTCTACTGTGTGCCTCGGTATCGGTGTTCGCCCAGAGCGACGCCGATGGCGAGGCACGTCAGCGTGTGGCCGAAGAAATCGAGAAGCTGGAAGAACCGATGTACAGCCCCTTCATTGAGCGCTATATGCTCGATGAGCTGAAGCAGTTGCGGATCGATCTGTCCAACCAGCGCGCCGAGCTGATTCAGCAGGTGGTGGACCGGGAGATCGAGTCCATTGACCGGGGCGTGACCTATGCAACCAACACGGTCACTTACTTTTTCTATCTGATCGCGGCGGTGAGTTCGATTCTGGTGTTGCTGGGCTGGAACTCCATTCGCGATATGAAAGAAAAAATGAGTAGCCTGGCGGACGAGGAAGTGGGCAAGCTGGTCAACGCCTATGAGGTGCGTCTGCGGGGTATCGAGAAACAGCTGACCCAGAAAACCCGGCATATTGATGCTAACCGCGAGGAGATTGAGCGCACCCAGGAAATTCATTCACTCTGGCTGCGCGCCAATCTTGAGCACACGCCGGCGAATAAAATCGCCATCTACGACCAGATTCTGGCCGTGAAGCCCGAGGATTGTGAGGCGCTGACCTACAAGGCGGATGTGGTGCTCGAGTTGGGCGAACCCCAGTGGGCAGTGAATCTGTGTCAGCAGGCGCTGTCGATCGATTCGGACAATGCCCATGCGTTCTATCAGCTCGCCTGTGCTCATACCGCATTGGGTCACTACGAAGACGGCGTGCACTTCCTGGGCGAAGCACTGAGCCGGGCGGAAAGTTATCGGGAATCCCTGATGCAGGACCCGGCGTTGTTCCCGTTGCACGACATGCCCGCATTCAAGGAATTGTTGGGGATTCGGGAAGAGGAGTCGTAGATTCTCGTTACGGCGGATGCGCTTCGCTT
>NZ_DGMV01000041.1:75896-76701 GCF_002388575.1 Marinimicrobium sp. UBA4509 | reverse complement strand
GCGAAGCGCATCCGCCGTTACCTAACCTTCCGCATCCACCGTCGCCATACATTAAAACGACACAACCAATAAACAATAGCAGGCCACCGAGGAGTTTCCGATGTTCGACAAACTCGCACAACGCCTGAACTTGAGTGCGATTCCGCAAATCTTCTTTATCTCCGTCGGCATTATCGTTCTGTTTGTCGGCTTCGCGATTCCCTTCAATGAACCCTTTGCCCGCTTTTTTGACATGCTGGGCGGTTTTACCTTCACCAACTTTGGTTGGTTCTACGTCCTCAGCGTCAGCGGGTTGCTGTTGTTTCTGATCTGGGTGGCCAGCAGTCGCTATGGCCGGATCCGATTGGGGCCGGACGGGGAGGGGCCCGAGTACGATACGTTGACCTGGTTCTGCATGTTATTCGCGGCCGGTATCGGTACCATTCTGATGTTCTGGGGCGTGGCTGAGCCGATGTCCCACTTCGCCAACCCGCCGCTTGAAGGTGTGGAAGGCGGCACCAAAGACGCCGCTCGCCTGGCGATGAATATCTCCCTTTACCATTACGGGCTGCATACCTGGACCATTTTCACACTGCCGGCTTTGGCGATCGGGTATTTCACCTATCGTCAGGGGTTACCCATGCGCATCAGCAGCGTGTTCTACTCGGTGCTGGGGGATCGCATCTACGGCCCGCTCGGCTGGGCCATTGATATTGTCGCGTTGCTCGGCACGCTGTTTGGGGTCGCGGTGTCGGTCGGGCTGGGGACGCTACAGCTCAATACCGGGATGAATTATCTGTTCGGCCTGCCCAAAGGGCAGGCCGCG
>NZ_DGMV01000041.1:73809-75745 GCF_002388575.1 Marinimicrobium sp. UBA4509 | reverse complement strand
GCGGAAATGGCCATTGTGGCTGCCATTACCCTGGTGGCCTCCGTGTCCGTGGCCCTGGGGCTCGACCGGGGCATCAAGCGGTTGTCCGAGTTCAACATCGTCGTAGCCCTGATCATTCTGCTGTTCGTCGCGGTGGCGGGGCCGACCCTGTTTATTGTTTCCGGTACCGTTCAGAACATCGGTGCCTACCTGCACAATCTGCCCTGGCTGGCTTTCTGGACCGAAGCCTACAACGAGGGCAACTGGCAGCGGCAGTGGACGGTGTTCTATTTTGCCTGGACGATCTCCTGGGCACCCTACGTGGGCATTTTTATCGCCCGGATCTCCAAGGGCCGCACCATCCGCCAGTTTGTGGCGGGCGCACTGGGGGCGCCGTTGCTGTTTACCATTGTCTGGTTTTCCGTGTTCGGCATGGCCGCCATCGATCTGGATCTGAATCACGGCACGGACATCGCCGGGCAGGTGCAGGCGGATGTGTCCGTGGCGCTTTTCAGTTTCCTCGAGCAGTTTCCGATCGCCACCCTGATCTCGACCCTGGCGGTGATTGTGATTGTGGTATTTCTGACCACCTCCGCCGATTCGGCGGCACTGGTGGTGGACCTGCTGTCGCGCAAGGACAGCCAACCTTCGCGCACCGCTCAGCGGGTGTTCTGGACCCTGCTCCTGGGGTTGGTTGCCGCAACGCTGTTGCTGGGGGGCGGACTGCAGGCGCTCCAGAATGTGATTACTGCGCTGGGTTTCCCGTTCTGTGTGCTACTGGTGTTCATGGCTTACTCATTGACCCGCGCCCTGCATGCGGACTATCTGGGGTATTCTATGGAGGAGCTCGCCGAAGGTAAGGCACCGGCGATGGGACCCATGGGCTCTCTNNGATCGCAAAGGTCGAGGAGATGACGAGTGACTGAACATCGTGCCTACCGGGTTCACCAGCCCGGTGATGAAAACGCCCTGAGTCTGGAGCACACGCCCGTGCCCGAACCGCGTGCGGGGCAGGTGAGGGTACGCCACAAGGCCATCGGCCTGAACTTTATCGACATATACCACCGCACGGGCCTGTATCCCCTGGACTTGCCGACGGGGCTGGGGCTGGAGGCCGCCGGGGTGATCGAGGCTCTGGGTCCGGACGTCCATGGCTGGAAGAAGGGCGATCGGGTGGCCTATTGCAGCGGCCCGCCCGGGGCCTATGCGGACTCCCACGTCGTCGCGGCGGATCGGCTATTGGCCTTGCCGGATGGCGTCGAGTATGAGGTTGCCGCCGCCACCTTGCTCAAGGGCCTGACCGCGGCCTATCTGTTACACCAGACCCATCCCGTTCAAGCCGGGGAAACCCTGCTGTGGCACGCCGCCGCTGGTGGTGTCGGGCTGCTGGCCTGTCAGTGGGCATCGCATATGGGGGCACGTGTTATTGGTACCGTCGGTTCTGATGCTAAAGCGAAGCTGGCGCTGGCGCGGGGTTGTGCGGAGGTAATTCGTTACCGTGAGGAATCTGTGGTGGATCGGGTTATGGCCCTGACAGACGGCAAGGGCGTGCCGGTGGTGTATGACTCGGTGGGCAAGGATACCTTTGATGTCTCTCTGGATTGCCTGGCCCGGCGCGGGCTGATGGTGAGCTTTGGCAACGCCTCCGGCGCCGTGCCGGAGTTCAGTCCCTTGCTGCTGGCTCAGAAAGGTTCTCTTTTTATCACCCGACCCACGCTGGGGCATTACGCAACCACGCGGGAGGAGTTGGAGACTCTGGCCGGGCTCTGGTTTGAGGCGGTGCTGTCCGGTGCGGTCACGGTGGATATCAATCAGACCTACCGCCTGGACGAGGTGCCTCGGGCGCATCGCGAGCTGGCAAACCGGCAGACCACCGGGGCCAGTGTTATTATTCCGTAAAGCGGATTGGGTTGCGGCGGATGCGCGCTGCATCTTTACGTTGGGTAACGGCGGATGC
>NZ_DGMV01000041.1:72282-73698 GCF_002388575.1 Marinimicrobium sp. UBA4509 | reverse complement strand
GTAGGGGCCGAGCGCAGCGGTATGACCCGCATCCGCCGCAACCCAACTCGAACATCATCAACCATCAGGACCCCAACACATGCCCAAAGGCTTCGGCACCAAACTGGTTATCGCCATTTCGTCCCGCGCGCTGTTCGACCTGGATGAGAGTCACCAGGTGTTCATCAACGAAGGCCTGGAAGCTTATGCCAACTATCAGATCGAGCGAGAGGACGAACCTCTGAAACCGGGCGATGCCTTTCCCATGGTACAAAAGCTGCTCCACCTGAACGAAAGCCTCGAAGGCGACCCCCGGGTCGAAGTGATTCTGCTGTCCCGCAACAGCGCCGATACCGGTCTGCGGGTGTTCAACTCCATTGAGCATTACGGTCTCAATATCACCCGGGCTGCGTTCTGCAGTGGCAGCAGTCCGTACCGCTATATCTCCGCGTTCGGCTGCCACCTGTTCCTCTCCACCGATGGCGAAGACGTGCGTCAGGCGCTCAACCAGGGCGTGGCGGCCGCGACCCTGGTCGCCGCCAAGAACAAGTCCGAGCAAGAAGAGGAGCTGCGTTTTGCCTTTGACGGCGATGCGGTGCTGTTTTCCGATGAGGCGGAGCAGGTGTTCAAAAGCCAGGGCCTGAGTGCCTTCGCCGAGAGCGAGAAAGCCTCTGCTAAAACCCCCTTGAGTGGTGGACCGTTCAAGGCGTTCCTGTCCGCACTGCAGGGGTTACAGAGCGAGTTCACCGAGAGCCGCTGTCCGATCCGCACGGCCCTGGTGACGGCCCGTTCGGCGCCCGCCCACGAACGGGTCATCCGCACCCTGCGCGCCTGGAATGTGCGTATTGATGAGTCCCTGTTTCTTGGCGGACTGCCGAAAGGGGAGTTCCTCAAAGCCTACGGTGCTGATGTCTTCTTTGATGATCAGCAACAGCACATCGAGTCGGCCAGCGAACACGTTGCCAGTGGCCATGTCCCCCATGGCGTGGCCAATCAGGCCAAGGGTTGAGTGTCGGGTCGGCCGCACAATTGCAGGCGGCAGCGGGAGTCTATATAGTCTAAAGTTATAGCAGAGGGTTATTTTTTGATCAGAGGCTGGCAATTTGGCTTCTGAGGCTCTATTCTACAAAAGAATAATTACCGCAATTTTTATAACACCGTCCTTTTGTTAACACCGCGCTCTGGGTGCTCGAGTCGACGGGTGGGTTCAACGGTCTTTCGTGTCGGGGCGCACGGGACTGTCCGAAGGACGATCGGAGGACATTATGAAGCTGCAACAACTGCGTTATATCTGGGAAGTGGCGCACCACGACCTGAATGTGTCCGCGACCGCCCAGAGCCTGTACACCTCTCAGCCGGGTATCAGCAAGCAGATACGCCTGCTGGAAGACGAGCTGGGTGTGGAGATCTTCTCCCGCAGCGGCAAACACCTGACCC
>NZ_DGMV01000041.1:71253-72177 GCF_002388575.1 Marinimicrobium sp. UBA4509 | reverse complement strand
CCGCAGCGGCAAACACCTGACCCGCATTACCCCCGCCGGTGAGGCGATTCTGAAAACCGCCGGTGAGATTCTGCGCAAGGTCGACAGCATCAAGCAGGTGGCGCAGGAGTTCAGCAACGAGCGCAAGGGCAGTCTGTCCATTGCCACTACTCACACCCAGGCGCGCTATGCCTTGCCGCCGGTCATTCAGTCCTTCATTCAGCAGTATCCCGATGTGTCCCTGCACATGCATCAGGGAACACCCATGCAGATCTCCGAAATGGCCGCCGATGGCACGGTGGATTTTGCCATCGCCACCGAAGCCATGGAGCTGTTCAGTGATCTGGTGATGATGCCATGCTACCGCTGGAACCGCTGCATTGTGGTGCCGCGCGAGCATCCGCTGGCACAGGTTGAGCCGCTGACCCTAGAAGCGGTCGCCAAGTATCCCATCGTGACCTATGTGTTTGGATTCACCGGCCGCTCGAAGCTGGATGAAGCCTTTATGAACCGGGGGCTGGCACCGAAGGTGGTGTTCACCGCGGCGGATGCGGATGTGATCAAGACCTATGTTCGCCTCGGGCTGGGCATCGGTATTGTGGCCAAGATGGCGGTGGATGAGCGCCTGGATTCAGATCTGGTGGCGCTGGATGCGAGCCATCTGTTCGAGAGCAGTGTGACCAAGATCGGCTTCCGCCGCGGGACTTTCCTGCGGGGTTTCATGTACGACTTTATTGAGCGTTTCGCCCCCCATCTGACTCGCAATGTGATTGACGAGGCCTACAACCGCCACTCCCGCGCGGAGTTGGAGGAGCTTTTTGCCCATATAGAGCTTCCCACTTATTAGTGAGTAAGTGGGTGAATCGCGTCCGGTTTGTGGTTGACGCCCTTCGGGCTCAAAGGCGTTGGGCCGAATGCACCCTGGGTAACGGCGGATGCGCTTCG
>NZ_DGMV01000041.1:55552-71083 GCF_002388575.1 Marinimicrobium sp. UBA4509 | reverse complement strand
GACCGTAAGCGGAGGGACTCCGCGCGTCGAGCCCCCAGGGATGGGTTCACGGCGTGTCTTGAAAGGGTATCCCCTCCACGGCCCGGACTTGATGCCTCACCTAATATCGATTTTTATCCTGCTACTCCCACCAAAAAACTATACAAAACCTCTTGCCTTGTACAATAAATCGGCGTACAACTTATACAAAGCCTAGCCACTTGTATAAGAGGTGCATCGATGGATACCCACGCAGACGTCAAAATTCCGGTTGGCATCAGTGAATGCCTGCTCGGCGAGCGGGTTCGCTTTGATGGCGGACACAAACGCAACCGCTTTCTGACCGACGTCATGAGCCGCTACTTCGACTATCGGCCCGTCTGCCCGGAAGTGCTGATTGGCCTGGGTATTCCCCGCAAGCCCATCCGCCTGGTCGCCACCGACAAAGGCACCCGCGTGCGCGGGGTTCAGGACGACAGCCTCGATGTCACCGAAGCGCTGGCCGCCGAGGCCGACAAGGCGCTGGAGCGTATGCCGGACATCTGCGGCTACGTGATGATGCAGAACTCCCCGAGCTGCGGCGCCTTCCGTATGAAACGCTACGGCGAAAACGGCTACCCGCTCGACAGCGACGGGATTGGAGCCTATGCCGAACGTTTGATGGAATTGCACCCGCTGCTGCCGGTGGAAGAGGCTGGGCGCCTGACCGATGCCGGTCTGCGTGATAACTTCATCTCCCGGGTGTTCGCCTACCACGACTGGAAAACCTCCGTCGAGCCGGACCCCACGCCTGCAAAGTTGGTGGACTTCTACTCCCGGTACAAATACCAGGTAATGGCTCACCATGTGCCCAGCTACCAGTCCATCGGTCGGTTGGTGGCCCAGGCGGGAACGCGGGACATCCATGAACTGTGCAATGAGTTTCTGACCGCGTTTATGGCCGCGCTGAGTCATAAAACCACGCGCAAGAGCAATACCAACACCATGCTGCACCTGCGTGGCTACCTGCGCGACCTGCTCGATGGCAATGAACAGCAGGAGCTGTCCGAGGTCATCGACGCCTATCACGCCGGTGATGTGCCGCTGGTGGTACCGCTGACGCTGCTCAAGCACTACCTGCGCAAGGTGGATAATCCCTACCTGCAAAAGCAGACCTTCTGGGCGCCGCATCCGGAAAAACTGGGCCTTCGCAATGCCAACGTCTGAAGATCGGGAGTCGATGGTTTCTGAGGCGGTACCCATCCGCAGGGTATCCGAGCTGACCGGCGTGAACAGCGTGACCCTGCGGGCCTGGGAGCGGCGCTATGGGCTGCTCAAACCGCTGCGCACCGCCAAGGGCCACCGACTGTATCGACCGGAGGATAT
This sequence comes from Marinimicrobium sp. UBA4509, assembly GCF_002388575.1. Lineage (NCBI taxonomy): Bacteria > Pseudomonadati > Pseudomonadota > Gammaproteobacteria > Cellvibrionales > Cellvibrionaceae > Marinimicrobium > Marinimicrobium sp. UBA4509. Next base: position 69,739 of record NZ_DGMV01000041.1, on the reverse strand, counting down.
TGCCAGGGTAGAGGCCATTCAGCGCTGGCTCGCCCGCGGCGTTGCGGTGGGTCAGGTCCGGGCGCTGCTGGATCAGGGCGCTGAGGCTACCGAGGTGGATCTGTCGCCAACCGATCCCTGGCAGCAACACCGCCAGGTGATGGCCCATGCGCTTGCCGCGCTGGACGTGCATGCTCTGCGAAAGCGGCTTGCCGAATTGACCGCCGAGTATCCGATGCCGGTTCTGGTGGATCACTGTATTGAACCGCTGCTGTCGCAGTGGCGATCCGATGTCGGTCAGGGACGGCCTCAGTATGGGGTAACGTCGCAACTGTTGTGCTTCGAATCCGTGCTGTATGACTACTTCGCATCGGCACGCCATCGGCAGTCGGCGCCCAAGGGGGCACCGCGTCTGTTGCTGGTGGATAACGGACGCACCCCGGATTCCGTGCTGCCGATGATCCTCGCGTACAGTCTGGGCGTAAACAGGCTCCAGGTGGACTTCTTTGGCCCGGTGCCCCAGGCGGAGTGGTTGTACGCGGTGGACCAGCGGGGGGCGGATGCGGTGTTGCTCTACACCGACAGCGTTCCCGAACCAGGTTTGGAGGCCGCACACCGCGATCTGGAGCGGCAATTGGCGGTTCCGATCTGGTTGGCGGGCCGGCAGACGGCGCTGGTGGACAGCACGCTACAGCCTCATTGCCTCGGACAATCCCATAGTGAAATTCTGGCGGCGCTGGAGGCACGGCTTCCCGTGCGGGTCGAAGGTCCTGATTTCTCTGATAACGGGTCCCCCGGCTCTGGAGCATCACGATAATGACAGACAAGCTGATCACTAAAGTCACTACCCTCTACGAGCGATTTGATCCCGCGCTGATTGGTGCTCTGGATCAGATTTACGATACCGACGTGGTGTTTGAAGACCCCCTGCACCGGGTAGAAGGCCTGGTTGCCCTGCGCCGCTACTTCTCCGGCATGGTGCATGGGCTTCAGGAGTGCGGCTTTACCTTCAATCACATTCTCGAACAGCGAGGGCACGCCGATGAACCGGATCAGGCGGTCCTGCTGTGGACCATGAATTACCGCCATCCGAAGCTTAAAGGGGGCCAGCTGCTGACCCTTGAGGGGAGCAGTCATCTTCAGTTTCGGGAGCGGGTGGTGTATCACCGCGACTATTTCGATGCCGGCGCCATGCTGTATGAGCATATTCCGGTATTGGGGTACGTGATCGGCAAGCTCAAGGCGAGGCTGGGGTAATGGTGAGTTCGGACAATCAACGCATTCTGGTATGGCTGCGCAATGACCTGCGCCTGCGCGACAACCCCGCCCTGTATCACGCCGCCGAAGCGGGGCAGGGCGTGGTGGCGGTGTATGTGTTGTGCGAGGATTTTATCGAGCGGCACAGCACGGCGCCGTCACGGCTGGATTTTATTCGGCGCCATTTACGTCAGATGCAAACCGATCTGGCCGAGCGGAACATCCCCCTGGTACTGCTTCGGGTTCGCCGGGCCGCTGAAATCCCCCATCAGTTGCTATCCCTGAGCCGTCGGGAAGGCTGCCATTCGCTGTATTTTAACGCGGAATATCCCCTCGATGAGCTGAACCGGGACCGCGCAGTGGCGGAGTATTTCCATGATCACGATCGCCATTACAAGCGGTTTCATGACCGGGTGATTCTGCCCCCGGGAAAAGTGCGTAACGGCCAGGGTGAGCCCTATCAGGTGTTTACCGCGTTCAAACGGCGCTGGATCCAGATGGCCCGTGAGCTACCGATGGTGCCTCACGGCCTTCCGGCCGTGCAGCCGGAAGCCTTGGGACAGGTCAGCGACGCCGGGATGACCCTGGATAGTCTCTTCCGGGGGGTTCACCTCAAGGACCTCTCGGCACTTTGGCCTGCGGGCGAGGAGGAGGCGTTGAGCCGCCTCGCCGAGTTTGCAGACGGACCCATTCGGGACTATAAAAGCAAACGGGACCTGCCTGCGGAGGCCGCTACATCGACGCTGTCACCCTATCTGGCGGTGGGCAGCCTGTCGCCCCGCCAATGCCTGACCGCCGCGCTGAGTGCCAATGAAGGGCGCTGGGACGAGGGCAGTGAGGGCGTGACCACCTGGATCAGCGAGCTGGTCTGGCGGGACTTCTATCAGCATGTGACCGTGGATTTTCCGGTGGTGTGTAAACACAAGCCGCTCCAGGGCCACACCGACGTCTTCCCCTGGCGCGACGATGAAGAGGATTTCAACCGCTGGCGTCGCGGAGAAACCGGCATTCCCATCGTGGATGCGGCGATGCGACAGCTGCTCGACACCGGCTGGATGCACAATCGGCTCCGAATGATCGTGGCGATGTTTCTCACCAAGAATCTTCGCATTGACTGGCGTCTGGGTGAGCGCTGGTTCATGTCGCAGCTGATCGACGGCGACTTTGCGGCCAATAACGGCGGCTGGCAGTGGAGCGCGTCCACCGGGACCGATGCGGCGCCTTATTTCCGTATTTTCAATCCCGTGACCCAATCCGAGCGTTTTGATCCCGATGGCCGGTTTATCCGTAAATATGTTCCAGAGCTGGCAAGGGTTTCGACAAGACAGATACACCAGCCGCCACCGGTGTCGGGTTATCCTGCGCCGATGGTGGACCTGAAAGCCAGCCGCAAGGAGACCATTGCGTTGTTTCAGCAGCTCAATGGCTCATCGTCAAAGGGCTAGAGGAGTCGTTTATGAGCCAGTCCCAGTGGATATGGGTTACAGGTGCCTCGACCGGTATTGGTGAAGCACTGGCCCGTCGGTTATTGCAGAACGGCCACAACGTGGTGATCAGCGCCCGCTCCGCGGACAAGCTGGAATCACTGGCCCGGGCGTTTCCCGAGCGATGCCATGCGCTTCCCGTCGACCTGACGGATCGAGAGGCACTGAGCCAGGTGAGCGATCGGTTGAAGACCATTACCCATCACCTTGATTCCGTCGTAATCAACGCCGGCACCTGCGAATACATCGACGTCAAGCATTTCGATGCCGCTCCTTTTGCCCCGGTGATGAACATCAATGTGGTCGGCTCGGCCAACACCGTCGAGCTGGCACTGCCGTTTCTGCGTAAATCCCCCAACCGTGCCCAAGTGGTCGGGGTGGGGAGTATGGTCACGGTGCTGCCGCTGACCCGCAGCGAGGCCTATGGTGCTTCGAAGGCCGCCATGGAGTATTTCATGCACTCTCTGCGCGTCGACCTGGCACCCGAGGGCATTGATGTGACACTGGTTCGACCCGGTTTTGTCAAAACCCCGCTCACCGACCGCAATGACTTTGAGATGCCGTTTCTGGTGGAAGCCGAAACGGCGGCAGAGCACATTGCCCGCGGTATGGCCCGTCGTCAGCGGATCGTGCAATTTCCCTGGCAGTTGGTGTGGACCATGCGTCTTATCAGCTGGTTACCCCTGGGCTGGAAAACAGCTCTTTTGAAAAAGATGGTGAAAGATTGAGCGACACAAATAGAACAAACGCTATGAAAGAAACGGGCTACGAAACAAAACAGATTGCGATTGTCGGCTCCGGTATCAGCGGATTGACGGCGGGGCACCTGCTGGCCAAGCGTCACCGGGTCACGGTGTTTGAAGCCGGTGAGAGCATTGGCGGCCACACGGCCACCAAGCGCGTCAATGTGGCTGGACAAGATTACGATGTGGACACCGGTTTTATCGTTTTTAACGACCGTACTTATCCGAATTTCATCAAGCTGATGTCCCGACTGGGCGTTCCCAGTCAATTGACCGAGATGGGTTTTGGCGTTACTCAGCCGGGGAGTCATCACGAGTACAGCGGCAGTGGCGTCCGTGGTCTGTTCGCTCAGAAGCGCAACCTGTTTCGACCGGCGCACTGGCGGATGCTTCGGGAGATTCTGCGCTTCAATCGAGCCTGCACTCAGGCCCATGAGCAAGACCGGGTCGACCCGCAGATGACTCTGGGGGAGTACCTGGAACAGGAGCGCTATAGCCGGTTTTTCCGGGAACATTATATTCTGCCTATGGTTTCTGCGATCTGGTCCTCGGGCCTGTCCGGCGCGGCAGAGATGCCACTGATCTTCTTTATCCGGTTTTTCCACAACCACGGGCTGCTGACTGTCACCCAGCAGCCCCAGTGGTACACGGTCAAAGGCGGCTCCCACAGTTACCTGCCTCCTCTGACCCGCGAATTCGCTGACAGCATTTATACCGGTTGTCCGGTTCACCGCGTGGAGCGAACAGAGCAGGGCGTGCGCCTGACCACAGACCGCTTTGGTGAGCAGGCTTTTGATGAAGTCATTTTTGCCTGTCACAGCGACCAGGCGCTAAAGCTTTTGGTGGATCCGACCGACCGTGAATATGACATTCTGTCGGCCATTCCCTATCAGGATAACGACGTTGTCCTGCATACTGACACCAGCATCCTGCCCAAGGCACCAGGTGCCTGGGCCAGCTGGAATTATCGGCTCAGTCCCGGACGGGACAACGAGGCGGTGTTGACCTACAACATGAACATGCTCCAGCGGCTCGAGTGTCCGGAAACCCTCTGTGTGAGCGTCAATGCCACGGAATGGCTCGATGAGCACAAAATTCTCGGGCGCTATCGCTACAGTCACCCGGTATTCAACCGGGAAAGCATTGCAGCCCAGGCGCGATGGAGTGATATCAGTGGTGTCAATCACACCCATTACTGCGGTGCTTATTGGCGCAATGGTTTTCACGAGGACGGTGTGGTATCGGGCCTGCGCGTTGCCAAGGCGTTGGGAGAGTCCTTCTGATGCACAGCGCGATCTATCAAGGCTGGGTGCGCCATCGCCGCTTTGTGCCTCGCGGGCACGAGTTCCGGTATCGCTCGACCCTGTTTTACCTGGATCTGGATGAGTTGCCGGGGCTGTTTGAAGGGCTGTGGTTCTGGGGCTTCAATCGTCGCCGACTTGGCTGGTTCCGACGGGAGGATTACCTCCATCCCCAGGAGCCGGACTTGAAAACCGCCGTGCGCGAGGAAGTGACTCGCCAGACGGGCCACTGTCCGTCAGGTCCGATCCGGTTGTTGACCAACCTTCGCCAATGGGGGCTGTGTTTCAACCCGGTCAGTTTTTATTACTGCTTCGAACCTGACGCCGAGAAGCCCAGTGTCATCCTGGCTCAGGTAAATAATACGCCCTGGAATGAACGACATTGTTACGTGATTCCCTGCAACCCGAAAACCGGCAAGAGTCGATTGGGGTTCAGGAAAGCGTTCCACGTATCGCCGTTCAATCCGATTGACATGGAATACCGGTGGATCAGCACGGCGCCGGACGAATCCCTACTGGTTCATATGGAAAACTGGCGCGAGGGGGCCTGTCACATGGATGCAACGCTCAGCCTCGAGCGGCAGGCGTGGGAACCATCGCGCCTGAATCGCATTTTGTGGCAGCAGCCCTGGCTGACGATCAAGGTGCCTCTGGCCATTTATTGGCAGGCACTCAAACTCTGGTTAAAGCGGGTGCCTCCCTATGGGCATCAGACGGCCCCGGCTTCTGAACGATCCACCACCCAAATTACGCTGGCACCCAGGAGGTAGTTGTGACGCATTCCAACCCCAGCATCGCACGTTTTAAAGGCCATCGTCTGGCCAAACCGCGCTGGAACCAGGCGCTGGCCAAACGTCTGATCCTCAAAACCCTCTCCGCCATGGAGGAGGGCTGCCTTCGGCTGCACGATGGCGACGAGTGCCACGAGTTCGGTCAGCCGGCCGACCAGGCGGTGTTGGTGGCGGATCTGCATGTGCACGATCCCATGGCCTACGCCGAAGTGGCCTTTGGAGGTTCAGTGGGTGCCGGAGAAGCCTATATGAGCGGCTACTGGTCGACCCCGAACCTGACCCAGGTCACGCGCATTTTTGTCCGCAATATGCACGCGCTGGACAAGATGGACGCCAGCCAGTCTATGTTCGGAAAGGGGCTGCTTCGACTGTTCAGCTGGATGAATCGAAACTCGAAAGAGGGCGCCCGACGCAATATCGCCGCGCACTACGATCTGGGTAATGATTTTTTCCGACTCTTTCTCGACCCGAGCATGATGTATTCCTCGGCCATCTACCCGCGTGCCGAGTCCACCCTGGCGGAGGCTGCCGAGTACAAGCTGCAGCGGATCTGCGAGAAGCTGGAACTTGGGCCCGATGACCACTTGTTGGAAATCGGTACCGGTTGGGGTGGTATGGCGATCTACGCCGCCCGGCATTACGGTTGCCGGGTGACGACCACCACCATCTCCCGTGCCCAGTGGGAGCATGCCCAGGCGCAAGTGAAAGAAGCGGGGCTTGAAGATCGGATAACACTGCTGTTCAAGGACTACCGGGACCTGACCGGCGAGTACACCAAACTGGTGTCGGTGGAAATGATTGAGGCGGTAGGGCATGAACACTTCCGGGAATATTTTGAGCGCTGCTCCCGTCTGTTGACCAGCGATGGGCTGATGTTGATTCAGGCCATCACCATTGCCGATCAGCGCTACGAGCACGCCCGCAAACACGTGGACTTTATCCAGCGGTATATTTTCCCCGGCGGCTCGCTGCCTTCGGTCGCATTGATGAGCGACCTGACGCGCCGCTTTACCGATCTGAACCTGCTGCATCTGGAAGATATCGGCCAACACTACGCGCGCACCCTGAGAGATTGGCGGCTCGCCTTTGAGGCGCAGCTCGACCGAGTGCGGGCAATGAAATTCGACGAGCGCTTTATCCGGATGTGGGAATACTATCTGTGCTATTGCGAGGGGGGCTTTATCGAGCGCAGCATCGGAACCGCACAGCTGTTGATGGCCAAGCCCAAGTATCGTCCGGAGCCGGTCTGACGTGGAACTCAAGCGGCACTACTGGTGGATCAATGCGGCCATCTCACAAATCGGCTGGTTTGTGTGCGTACTGCTGGGCAATGTACCGGGCGTGGCATTCACGTTTCTGTTTGTCGTGCTGCACTTCCGGTTCGCGCCGGTGCACCCGCGGGACTGGCTGGCCGTCTGTGTCGCGCTGCCCATGGGTGTTGCGCATGACAACCTGCTCGGCTACTTCGGGGTGTTGGATTACAGTGCCGAGTCCGCCTCGGGATTGGCGCCGGGCTGGTTGACCTGTCTCTGGGTGATCATGGCACTGACTCTGCATCATCCTCTGAAAGCGTTGTACGAACGTCCCTGGTTGATCGGCGTGGTTGGCGCGGTGGGTGGCCCCATGGCGTATCTGGGTGGCGTTCGTCTGTCCGGTGTGGAGTGGGGCCTGCCGGTCACTCAGGGTTTCCTGATCATGATGGCCATCTGGGTCTGGTTGTTGCCACTGCATCGGTGGCTGGTGTTACGAGGAGAACGGTTATGTGGAAAAGTCTGATATCAGGTGTGGCGGCAGGCCTGCTTCTGCTGCCGGCGGCTCAGGCACTGGCCGAAAAGAGCGAGTACGAGATCATTGGCGCGGCCTATCATGCCGACAAGATAGAGCAGTTGCTGTACGAAGAGCGGTATACGCCGGTAGATGACAGCGGCAAAGGCGAAGTGCATTACGTGGACCCGGACGGAGAACGCATTGCCGAGAAAACCCTCGATTACTCCCACGGTGAAACCAGCCCGTCATTTGAGCTTCGGGATCTGCGCCAGGATCTGCACTGGAGTGCGCGCTGGAGTGATGATGAGGAACAGATCCGCTTGACGCGAGGTTCCCGGGAAGAACCGGAAAGTGAATCGGTGGAGGTCAAAAGCCGGCAGGTGATCGACGCCGGTTTCGATCCGTTCATTCAGAGTCATTGGGATCGTCTGATGGACGGGGAGCGGGTGACCTTCCACTTCGCCTTTCCCAACCGACTGACCAACGTCCGGCTGCGCGCCGAGCGCATTGACGCCGACGGCTCGCCCATCCAAAAGCATGAAGAGGACTGGGTGTATTTCCGTATCCGGGTGAACAGCGCTGTGCTGTCACTGTTCGCGGATAATCTGTACCTGGCATATGACCCTGAGGACACACGCCTGATGGTCTTTCGCGGTCGTTCCAATATTCCGGACGCCGATGGAGAGGGACGGGATGTAGAGATTCACTATCGGTACCCCTGAGGTGCCGATAACATCCAGGGTCACGATGGCCCTGGCGTAAACCCTTCGGGTTGTTTGCCCTGTAGCTCGTAGGCGAAGGCAATGATGTGAGCCACGGCCCGGTAGAGGCTCTCGGGAATTTCGTCGCCCAGCTCCAGGGTCACGAGAAGATTCACCAATTCTCGGTTATCGCACAGCGGTACCCCCTCAGCTTCGGCAATGGCCATGATCTCCCGCGCCACATCGCCCTGGCCCTTGGCGCTGACGTGGGGCGCGTGGGTGCCGTCATAAAACAGAGCCACCGCCTTTTCAATCTCGTCCGGGGTGAACCCGTTGTCCCCGTCGGTGCGCCTGTTCATGTTGTGATGTCCACCAGTGAATAGCGAATGTCCGTCATGGGCCGGGGTGGGGCGCCTGTGTGGCATTCCAACTGGGTCACTTCGATGCCTTCTTTTTCCAGCCGCTGCTGCAGGTCGTTCAGGCGCGCGCGTATGGTGTTGGCGGTCTGCTCCTGTTCCGCCCACAGCCGTGTCGCCACTTTCTGATCCCGTACCGTCACCTGAGCGTGCAGGGTGCCGGCATCCGGCAACTCAAAACTGAGTTGCACCTGCCACTGACGGATTTTTCCGCTGCGTTTTCCCGTCTCGTTTTTTTCCGGCTCCGGCTCGATTCGAAGCAGTAGCGGTTGGATCTCCTGTCCCAGGCGCATGGGCACTTCCAGGGTCAGAGTCTGGGGCGCAGGGCCGGCGTCCGCCGGGGCAAACTGTTGGGTCAGGGCCTGGCTCTGCTGAACCTGAATCCGGGCCAGGCTGTGCAGCGTCAGTTGATGAACCATCTGTAATAGTTGGGTGCGCAGGCTCCGGTCGGCGAGTTCGGGTGCCGGGCGCGCTGATACCTGCTCCAGCAGCGCACTCAGATTCAGTTCATTGCCGCGCATCAGCTCCGGTGTCTGACCGAGCCGGCTCAGCTCCGTACGCACCTGGTGCAGTACTTTCAACAGTGCGCCTTTCCAGTCCCCGTTCAGGACCTGTTGCGCCGCAACATTACCGCCGCGCTCGGTTTGGGTCGACGCCACTCCGACTCCCGCTGCGTCGCGGGCCGCAGGGCGCAAGGCGGTCAGCAGTTTTTTCTCCAGAAACACACCGCTCTCACTCAGCGCTTCGCGCATTGCGCCCGGCCGGGTCAATTGACTGGGCTCCCGCAACTGCTGAGCAGCCTGTCTCAGTGCCTGTTGCAGGTTGCTGGAGAACAACGTCCGTTGTTGCCGGATGTTGAGTAGCTGGTCCATTCGTGCAAGGGGCGGGGAGAGGTCCGGGGCGTCCTTCATCGGGAGTGCCCGTCGCAGCGCCTCGCTGAGCAGCGCAGGTCCATCGCTTGCGCGGGGCGCGGATACGCCGGTCTGGAGCCCGCCCGCCTCGGAGAGCGAGGTCGCTTTGGGAGCGGCGAGCTGCCACAAGCGGTTTTCGGCCAGATAGACGGCCACCTGCTGCCCGGGTTTGAGTGGCCGATCAGTATAGGTCACCACGTTCTGCTGTTGCACGTTGAGTCGGACCAGCTTGAGCTGGGCGGCATTGAGCAACTGCTGCTCGTCGGCCAGACGGGCGAGCTGTTGGGTCCGATTGGCGCTATCGGGTCGGCTCTGCCACTGCAGTAAGGTGTCCACCAGGCGGTTGATCAATTGCTGGCGCTGCTCGGCCGTGACCGGCGCGACCTGACGGACCTCCGCCGATACCGCTGAGGCGGGGGAGCGAGCCAGGGATTCGGTCAGCAGGCGCATCAGGCCGGATTCGCCTGCGGGACGCTCGCCGGAGGCGGGGCGCGTCAAGGGCAGAATCGGATTTGTCGGAGACAGCTTATCAACCATGTCGGGTCCAATCGGGCTTTTCATTGTGGGGAGCGATGCAACCCCGTTATAATCCGTCGCTCACCAGTATAGCGGCCAGCGGGCCGTTTTCGTATGGCGAACGGCGGCACTATTTTGGCGGAGCTCCTCCTGACATTAGAGAACCTGACCTGCGAGCGCGATGAGCGCCCTCTGTTCAGTGGTCTGACCGCCCAGCTGTACGCCGGAGAGCGGGTCCAGATTCTGGGCCCAAACGGCTCCGGCAAAACCACGCTGCTGCGCACACTGGCCGGTATCGGCGCTCCCGCCCGGGGGCGCATTGAATGGCGCGGTACCCCGGTATCCGCCTGTCGCTGGGCGTTCCGTCAGTCCCTGCTCTACATTGGCCACGCCCCGGGCATCAAGGCGGCGCTCACCCCCCTGGAAAACCTGGCCTGGTATCGGGCGCTCGGTGCCGGCAGCCAGCAGGGCGATGCCGTGGCGGCTCTGGAGCGGGTCGGTCTGGCCGGTTACGAAGATATTCCCTGTTATCAGCTATCGGCCGGTCAACTGCGCCGGGTGGCTCTGGCCCGCCTGTACCTGTCCCGGGCACCGCTTTGGATTCTCGATGAACCCTTTACCGCAATCGACCAGAGAGGGGTCGCGGATCTGGAGCAGCAGCTTCAGCATCACACCCGTCAAGGGGGGCTGGTGATTCTTACGTCCCATCAGGAGGTCCGGCTGCCGGAGCTGCGCCCGCTCAACCTGCTCGATCATCCGCCGCGCGTGGAACAGGAGGCGGGCGATGAGTACTGAGGCCGGTAGCGCCTTTGTCGCCACCCTGAAGCGGGATCTCCTTCTGGCCGGTCGTCACCCTGGCGACTGGATCAATCCGCTGGTCTTTTTCCTGATTGCGATCACCCTGGTACCCCTCGGCGTCGGGCCGGAGGCGGCGCTGCTCGCCGTGCTGGCGCCGGGGATTCTGTGGGTCATGGCGCTGCTCGCGACTCTGTTGTCGCTCGATGGCCTGTTCCGCTCTGACTTTGACGATGGCGCTCTGGAGCAGTGTCTGGTCAGCCCGTCATTGCTCTACCTGACGGTCCTCGCTAAAGTGTTGGCCCACTGGCTGGTCACCGGGTTGCCCCTGACGTTGATGTCACCGCTGCTCGGCTTGATGCTGGCACTGCCGGAGGGCGGTTATGGGGTGCTGTGTCTGTCGCTGATGATTGGCACCATCACCATGAGCCTGATTGGCTCGGTCGGGGCGGCCCTGACCGTATCGCTGCGCCGTGGCGGATTGCTGCTGTCCCTGATCGTGATGCCGCTGTATGTTCCGGTGCTGATTTTCGGCGCCAGCGCCGTCAACGACGCCGCCCTGGGCAATCAGGTGGGGGTCGCCTTGGCCGTGTTGGGCACCTTTGGGGCCATGGCCGCCGTGCTGGCCCCGTTTGCGGCGGCAGCAGCCCTGCGCATCTGCGTCGACAGTTACTGATACAAGAATCTGAGGAGCACCACCGAATGGCTTCCTGGCAATGGTTTCACCGACTTGGCTCTCCCCGCTGGTTCTATGACAAGACCGGCGCCTGGCTGCCCTGGCTGACCGCCATTGCTCTGGTGTTGCTGGTGCTCGGCACCGTCTGGGGGCTGGCCTTTTCGCCTGAGGACTTCAAGCAGGGCAACAGCTACCGGATCATCTATATCCACGTGCCCGCCGCGTTTCTCGCGCTGGCGGGCTATTACGTGATGGCACTGTGCGGGGCGGTAGGGCTGATCTGGCGAATGAAGCTGGCTTTCATGGTGATGAAATCCGCCGCCCCCATCGGCGCAGCCCTGACCTTCGTCTCCCTGGTCACCGGTGCCATCTGGGGCAAACCCACCTGGGGCACCTGGTGGGCCTGGGATGCGCGCATTACCTCGATGTTGATACTGTTTTTCCTTTATCTGGGCATCATGGCGCTGCAGAGCGCCTTCATGAGCCGCGAGGCGGCGGATAAAGCCAGTGCCGTGCTGGCTCTGGTCGGCACCGTGAATATCCCGATCATCTACAAGTCCGTGGACTGGTGGTACACCCTGCATCAGCCCGCCACGCTCAAGTTGACGTCGGCGCCCACCATTCACGCCTCGATGTTGTACCCTCTGTTGACCATGATCCTGGCGTTTTACGTATTCTATGCGGTGGTGCTGCTGCGCTACACCCGCTATGAAATACTGCGCCGCGAGAGCCGTACCGGCTGGGTGCGAGAGCTGATTGCCCAAGAGGAGCGTCACTGATGAGTTTTTACTTTGACTCGTTTGCCGAATTTTTGCGAATGGGAGGGCACGGCCCCTACGTCTGGGTGTGTTATCTGATCACCTGGGGAACGCTCCTGTACCTGTTGCTGAGCCCGGGTATCCGCCGCAAGCGCTGGTTGCGCCGACAGGCGGCACTGCTTCGCCGCTCGGCGCGGTCAGCGGAGTAACCGGCGGCGGTGACGCCCCAATCCTGATACACTGCGGCTTCTTTCGGCCGCCTTCGTGAAGAGAAGTGAAGTAGCCTATGCATCCCGTCCGTCGACAACGTCTGTTCATGGTGCTTTTTGTGGTGGTGTTTTCCACCCTGGCAGTGGGTCTGATGGCTTACGCCTTGCGCGCCAATATCAATCTGTTTTACCCGCCCGGTCAGATCGTCTCCGGTGAGGCGCCGGTGGATACCCGGATCCGCGCCGGAGGCTGTGTGCGTCCGGGCAGCGTGCAGCGCTCCCAGAGTGGCGATCTTGAGACCCGCTTCGACCTGACCGATGGCGTGGTGGACTTCACCGTGACCTATGGCGGTATCCTGCCGGATCTGTTCGCCGAGGGAGAAGCGGCGGTGGTCAACGGAACGCTGGGAGCGGATGGCGTTTTCCGGGCCACGGAAGTACTGGCCAAACACGATGAAGAATACATGCCCCCGGAAGTCGCCGAAGCAATGTCGGCGGCCGGCGGCGATCATGACGAAGGCTGTGGAGTGATGGTTTATGGTCCCTGAGATTGGACATTTTGCGCTGATTCTGGCGCTGGCCTTCAGTCTCGCTCTGGCCACGGTTCCCCTGGCGGGCTCGCTGACCGGCAATCAGCTGCTGATGCACACCAGCCGCTCCCTGGCTACCGGTCTGTTCTTTTTTGTCGCCGTGTCGTTCGTCTGTCTGACGATCGCCTTTGTTCAGGATGATTTTTCCGTGTCCTACGTGGCCGGGCACTCCAACTCCCTGATGCCGGTGTACTACAAGATCAGCGCTGTCTGGGGCGGGCACGAGGGTTCACTGCTGCTTTGGGTGTTGATGCTGTCCGGCTGGACGCTCGCCATTGCACACCTGAGCAAAAGCCTGCCTCTGAGCCTGCGCGCCCAGGTGCTGGCGGTGATGGGTTTTGTGGCAATCGGCTTTTTACTGTTCATGCTGCTGACCTCGAATCCGTTTGACCGGCTGCTGCCGCTGCCGCCGGAGGAGGGCAGTGATCTGAATCCGCTGCTCCAGGACTTCGGGCTGATTGTGCATCCACCGGTGCTGTACATGGGGTACGTGGGGTTTGCCGTCAGCTTCGCTTTTGCTATCGCCGCACTGATCAGCGGCCGGATGGATGCGGCCTGGACCCGTTGGGCCCGCCCCTGGACCAATACCGCCTGGGCTTTTCTGACCCTGGGAATCGCCCTGGGGAGTTGGTGGGCTTACTACGAGCTCGGTTGGGGAGGCTGGTGGTTCTGGGATCCGGTTGAAAACGCTTCTTTCCTGCCCTGGCTGGTGGGTACCGCGTTGATTCACTCCATGGCGGTAACCGAAAAGCGAGGATTGTTCAAAAGCTGGACCCTGTTGCTGGCCATTTTTACCTTTGCTTTGAGCTTGCTGGGCACCTTTCTGGTTCGCTCAGGAGTGCTGACGTCGGTGCATGCCTTTGCCAATGACCCGGAGCGGGGCGTGTTCATTCTGATGTTCCTGTTGCTCGTGGTCGGCGGCTCATTGACCCTATATGCACTCCGGGCACCGGTGGTACACACCACAACGCGGTTCACGGCAACCGCGCGGGAAACGTTCCTGTTGGCCAATAATATCCTGCTGGTGAGCATCATGATCAGTGTGCTACTGGGCACGCTGTATCCGCTGATTGCCGATGCCCTGGGCTGGGGCAAGATTTCCGTGGGGCCGCCGTACTTCAACGTGTTTTTTGTCCCGCTGATGGGCTTGGTGTGCCTGCTTATGGCACCGGGTGTTTCCAGTAACTGGAAGCGGACCACCTGGCAGCAATTGCGTCAGCTTCTGTGGAAGCCTCTGACCATCAGTGTGGCGGGCGGTGCGCTGTTTCCCGCCCTGTATGGTGACCAGTATTC
>NZ_DGMV01000041.1:35302-55436 GCF_002388575.1 Marinimicrobium sp. UBA4509 | reverse complement strand
GGTGACCAGTATTCCTGGCAGGCCGGCCTAGCGGTGTTCTTCGCGCTGTGGATCGTCACTGCGGGCATCTCGGATTTGAGCTACCGGTTGCGTCACAGCGAACGCTGGTGGACCGGCCTGAGAAAGCTGACCTTGAGTTATTGGGGCATGCAGCTGGCGCACGCCGGTATCGCGGTCACTACGATCGGTGTCTGCCTGAATACCGTGTACACCGAGCAGCGGGATGTCCGCATGGCGCCCGGCGAGTCAGTGCGCACAAGCCACTATGAATTTGTGCTTGAGAGTGTTGAGCGGGTCCGTGGGCCCAACTATCTGGCGGATGAAGCCCGTATCCGCGTTTCCAAAGACGGTGAGTACCTGTTTCAGATGACGCCCCAGAAGCGACGCTATCTGGCCGGCGGCAACCTGATGACAGAGGTGGCCCTGGACCCGGGACTGTTCCGGGACCTTTACGTCGCCATGGGTGAGCCGCTGGAGAATGGTGCCTGGGCCATGCGGGTGCACATCAAACCGTTCGTACGCTGGATCTGGCTCGGGGCGATTTTCATGGCCCTCGGTGGGGGGCTGGCTGTGGCCGATAAGCGCTACCGCCGGCTGGCCCAGAAGGAAGCCGATAGTCACGCGCCTACCCTGGGAGGCGAGGTCACCGAATGAATCGTCTGAAGCTGTTTATCCCGCTGATGATTTTTGCAGTACTCGCGGTGCTGTTCTGGCGTGGACTGAGCCTCGATCCAACCGAAATGCCGTCCAGCCGAATAGGCGATCCGATGCCCGCGTTCAATCTGCCCACGGTACGGGATGCCGATGCGCAGATTACCGAGCAGACCTTCAAGGGTGAGGTGAGTCTGGTCAATGTCTGGGCCACCTGGTGCGCCGCCTGTCGGATCGAGCACCCGTTTCTGGTGCGGTTGGCCGAGCAGGGAATGCCGATTTATGGCATCAACTATAAAGACGATGTAGAAGAGGCCAAGCGCTGGTTGGCGCAGTTACATGATCCTTATCGTCTGAGTGTGGTCGATCAGGACGGTCGTCTCGGGGTGGATCTGGGCGTGTTTGGGGCGCCTGAGACCTATGTGGTCGATAAGCAGGGCGTGATCCGTCATCGCCATGTTGGGATTATCGACCAGCGTGTGTGGGATGAGGAGCTTGGGCCCTTGGTGGAGCGGTTGAAAGCCGAGTAGGGCGGATAAGCGCGAAGCGCGTCATCCACCGTTGGAGACTGCCGTGGTTCGTGTATGTGGAATGTGGCGGCAGAGGATGCGTAGGGCGGATAAGCGAAGCGCATCCGCCGTAACCCAACCTCGAATCGAACTTCTTGGCGGTCTACTGTCTTCGCCTGATCTCATTGGCAGCGCTCCGCGCTGCGCAGACCGGACGGGACTCATGGGCGCCGTCCATGGCGCCCACCCTTCGGGCAGCGCTTTGCGCTGTGCCAATCGGCTATCCTGCCGATTGGTCGAACCCGGAGCGCGGGTTCTCGCCCATCACATTCCACGATACATACGAAAAAGGCCCACACTTTCGTGTGGGCCTTTTTCGTATGTATGGCGGACCGGACGGGACTCGAACCCGCGACCTCCGGCGTGACAGGCCGGCATTCTAACCAACTGAACTACCGGTCCAACGGTAGCGTGAACGGATGTGGTGGGTGGTACAGGAGTCGAACCTGTGACCTACGCCTTGTAAGGGCGCCGCTCTACCAACTGAGCTAACCACCCCCGTTCAGGAGCTGCGTATTCTAATGAAACGAGGGCTCAGGTCAATTCCTTTTTGGCATTTTTTTCAAAAAACTTTCTCTGGCGAATTTATTCGGGTTTCTCGCCACCTGAGAGAGGGGCTTGTTATACTCTTCGCTCTCGAATCAGCAGAGGGGGCGTTTGCCTTGAGGTCATTGGTGCGGACTTGGTGGTTTATGGGGTGGCTGTTGATGTTGCCCTGGTCGGCGGCGCAGGGCGCCGTGGATATCCGTGAATTTGACAGCGAGACGGACCGGCAACGGTACCAGAGCTTTATTGATGAGCTTCGCTGCCCCAAGTGTCAGAACCAGAATCTGGCGGGATCTGATTCTCCGATTGCCAAGGACCTGCGTGATCAGGTCTACCGGATGATCAAAGAAGGGCGCGCCGACAAGGAAATCACCGACTTCCTTGTCGAGCGCTACGGCGACTACGTACTCTACCGCCCCCCACTGAAAGCGGCCACGCTGGCGCTCTGGCTCGGGCCGGTAGTGGTGTTGTTGCTCGGTATCATCATCCTTATCTGGGTAGTGCGTCAGCGACGCAGCAGCGGGCTGGCCCCGACCGAGACGGCCAAAAACCTCACTGATGCCGAACGCTCCGAGCTGGACCGGCTGTTGAATTCTTCCGACGACGAGAATCCCGAACGATGATGACTCCTTTGTGGTGGGTCATGGCCCTGATGGTGGTCGTGGCTCTGGCGTTTTTTCTTTGGCCCATGCGACGCAAGGCGACCGGTTCACACCTTGAACAGGTGCGCCGGCGCTACCTGGAAACCAATGTGGCGCTGTTTCGCAAGTACCTGGCGGAGCTTGAGGCCGACCGGGATGCCGGGCGCATCAATCAGGAAACTTTCGAGCAACTGAAACTGGAGCAGGAGCGAGCCCTGCTGCAGGAGGAGCGCGAGCTGGCCAGCAGTAAGCCGGTTCGCGGGCGGGCGCTGCCCGGCGGTCGCGTGCTGGTGATTGTGGCGGCGGCATCCATGGTAGGCAGTCTGGTGTTTTATGAGTGGCGCGGTGCCAGCGAAGATGTGTTTCTGGCAGATCTTCAGGCGAATAAGGCTCGTCTTGATCGGGAAGAGCGGATGAGCGACCAGCGGGTCGATCCCAGCCGGACCTGGGAGCTGGTGGAGCACATTCAGGCCCGCCTGAAAAAAGAACCGGACTCCACTCAATATCTGTTCCTGCTGGCGCACTATTCCCGCGAACTGGGCCACTACGACCAGGCGGTGGACGCCTACGAGCGGATACTTGCGCTCGAACCCGGCTCCGCGCGTATTCGTGCCGAATTGGCGGAAACCCTGTTCATCCGGGACGACAATCGGATTGGTGAGCGCGCCCAGACCCTGATCGAAGAAGCGCTGGCCGCCGACCCCCAGGAGACCACGGCGCTGGGTCTGGCGGGTATCAATGCCTTTGGTCAGCGCAACTTTCAGGACGCGATTGATTACTGGCAGCGCGCACTGGAGGTAATGAATCCGCAATCCGGCAACGCCATGGCGTTTCAGAGAGGGATTGACCGGGCCCGTCAGGCGCTAGGGGAGTCCGGTGAACCCCAGACAGCCGACGCCTCGGAGGGCAAGGTCAGCGTCACGGTTGAAGTGTCGCTTAGCGAGCAGGTCCAGTACGACGGTGACGAAACAGTGTTCGTTTACGCCCGTGCCTGGGATGGATCACCCATGCCCCTTGCCATTCAAAGGGTAGCGGCGAGTCAATTGCCATTATCCATTACTTTGGATGAAACTATGGCCATGTCACCGGCGGCCTCACTGGCCACAGTGGAGCAGGTAGAACTGGTCGCACGGCTATCGCCCAGTGGGGACGCTGTTCCTCAGGCCGGCGACTGGGAGGGGCGTATGGGTCCGGTTGACCTGGAGAACCGCTCTGAGCCCCTGACCCTGGTCATTGACGAGCCCATCGCCGAATAGCACAAATCCGTGTAGAATCCTCGCTTTTGCTGAGCGCTCCGAAGCCCGAGTCTTTGGAGCGCTAAAATTCTAATGATTTCAATGGGCTAGGCGACGGCAATCCGGGCGCCGAACGTCGAAACAGAGTGATAGGGACCTATGCGCCTCAAGTGTATCAAGCTGGTCGGTTTTAAATCCTTCGTCGACGCGACCACGGTCAACTTTCCCAGCAACCTGTGCGCGGTCGTGGGCCCCAACGGCTGCGGCAAGTCCAACATCATTGACGCCGTCCGCTGGGTAATGGGGGAGTCCTCCGCCAAAAACCTGCGCGGCGAAGCCATGACCGACGTCATTTTCAACGGTTCCAACGCCCGCAAGCCGGTGGGTCAGGCGTCCATCGAGCTGGTGTTTGATAACTCGGACAAAACCGTGCAGGGCGAATACGCCGCGTTCAACGAAATTTCCATCAAGCGGAAGGTCACCCGCGAAGCCCAGAACTTCTACTACTTGAACGGCACCAAGTGCCGCCGTCGGGATATTACCGACATTTTCCTTGGCACCGGCCTCGGCCCGCGCAGCTACGCCATCATCGAGCAGGGCATGATCTCACGCCTGATTGAGGCCAAGCCCGAAGAGCTGCGGGTGTATATCGAGGAGGCGGCGGGGATCTCCAAGTACAAGGAGCGGCGCCGTGACACCGAAAACCGCATGCGCCGCACCCAGGAAAACCTGGAGCGCCTGACCGACATTCGCGATGAGCTGGAGCGTCAGCTCAGCCGCCTGCAGCGCCAGGCACAGGCCGCGGAGAAGTACACCGAATACAAGAAAGAAGAACGCCAGCTCAAAGCCCAGTTACAGGCCCTTAAGTACCGAAACCTGGACGATCAGGCCAAGGCAAAGCAGACCGGTATCCGCGACCTGGAGCTGCGCATGGAGTCTTTCGTCACCGATCAGGTGAACAAGGATACCCAGATCGAGAAGTGTCGCAGCCAGTACACCGAACTTCAGGATAAATTCAATGAAGTTCAGGGCCGGTACTATGCCATTGGCGCGGACATTGCCCGCATTGAACAGACCATCCAGCACGCCCAGGAGCGCAGCCGCCAACTACAGACCGACCTGGAGCAGACCGAGCGGGACAGCCGCGAAGCCGAAGACAGCCTGCAGTTTGACCGGGAGAAAGCCGAGGGCTGGGAAGCCGAGCTGATGGAAATAGAGCCGGAGCTGGAACTGGTTCGGGCCGCCGAGGAGTCCTCCGGGGACGCTTTGCAGGAGTCGGAAGAGGCCATGCAGCGCTGGCAGACCGAATGGGATACCTTCAACCAGCGTGCCGCCGAGCCCCGCCAGCGGGCGGAAGTTCAGCAGTCCCGGATTCAGCATCTGGAACAGGTTCAGCAGCGCCTGCTGCAACGGATCGAGAAGCTCAAGGAGGAGAAATCCAACCTTCAGTTGGGCTCCGACGATGAAGAAATCGAACAGCTGAACGAACAGTTGGCCGAACTGGACCTGGTGGTCGAGGAAAAACGCGGTCGCAGCGAAGCGTTGGGCGAGGAACTGGAAACCCGCCGGGAAGACAACAACCGCCTGGCGGACGAGCTGGATCAGGCGCGCAGCAAGCTACAGAGCCTGCGCGGCCGCCACGCCTCCCTGGAAGCCCTGCAACAGGCCGCCCTGGGTGAGAAGAGCGAGGCCGTCGCCGACTGGCTGGCCGAGCAGCAACTGACCGACCAGCCGCGTGTGGCGGAAACCCTGACCGTGTCCGACGGCTGGGACAAGGCGGTCGAGACTGCCCTGGGCAACAGTCTGCAGGCGGTCTGCGTGGACGGTTTTGATGCGGTAGCCAATACCCTCGGGGGACTCAGCCAGGGTGAACTGGTATTGATGGATACGGCCCGCCGGCCGGGCGCCGTCACCGGTGACAAGGCGGAGCGCCTGCTGGACAAGGTTCAGGCCGACTGGGATCTGAGTGAGTTGCTGCGCGGTGTCTACATCGCCGAAGACTTGCCCTCCGCCCTGGCGCTGCGCTCACAGCTGGAGGCCGGCGAGTCGGTGATTACCCGCGACGGCCTGTGGCTCGGTCCCCAGTGGCTGAAAGTGGCCCGGGACACCGACGCCAGCGACGGTGTGATTGCCCGCCGTCAGGAGCTTGAAGAGCTCGACGCCAGCATTGCGGAACTCGAGGAAACCGTTGCCCGTCTGGATGAGGCCCGCACCGAAGGCCGCGAGGCCGTGCAGAACCTCGAGCGCGAGCGGGAAAACCAGCGTCGGGAATCCGACGAGCAGAGCCGCCGCGCCGGTGAGTTGCGAGCCCAGTTGAGTGCCAAGCAGGCCCGTATCGAACAGATCAGCGTTCGCCGCGAGCGCACCGAAACCGAAATCCGGGAAGCCAGTGAACAACTGGACCAGGAGGGCGAACAGCTCGCCGAAGCCCGGATGATCCTCAGCGAAGCCATCGAATCCATGGAAATGGACACCGATGAGCGTGAGCGCCTGTTGCAGCAGCGGGATGAAATCCGCTCCGGTCTGGATCAGGCCCGGCAGAAGGCCCGGCACGATCGCGACAAGGCCCATGAAATGGCCATGCGCGCCCAGTCTCTGAAAACCCAGCTGGACAGCATTCGCTTGGGTATTACCCGCCTGCAGGAGCAGACCCAGCGGCTGCGCGAACGCAAAGAACAATTGCTGGAAGCACTCGGCGAAACGCGGGATCCCGCCGAGGAGCACCAGCTTGAGCTGGAAGCGAATCTGGACAAGCGCCTGGCGGTCGAAGGGGAGTTGAGCGAGGCTCGCCGCGCCCTTGAAGAGGTCGAACAGGAGCTGCGCACCGCCGAACAGGCCCGGCACAAGGCTGAGCAGGAAGTTCAGGCGGTGCGGGCCCATCTGGAACAGGAGCGCCTGGCCGCCCAGACCTTTGAAGTGCAGCGGGCCGGGCTCGCCCAGCAACTGAAAGAAGATGAGTTTGACCTGGACACCTTGTTGGCGGACCTGTCCGAGGACGCCGAAGTGAAGCCCCTGGAGCAGGAGCTGGAACAGGTGGCCGGCCGCATTGCGCGCTTGGGCGCCATCAACCTGGCCGCCATCGACGAGTACCAGACCGAGTCAGAGCGCAAACAGTACCTGGACGCTCAGGATGAAGACTTGCGCGAAGCGCTGGAAACTCTGGAAAACGCGATCCGCAAAATCGACCGCGAGACCCGGACACGGTTCAAGGAGACCTTTGACGAGGTCAACAAGTCCCTCCAGGAGCTGTTCCCTAAAGTGTTCGGCGGCGGACACGCCTATCTGGAACTTACCGGCGAAGATTTACTCGATACCGGTATTGCCATCATGGCGCGGCCACCGGGCAAGCGGAACAGTACCATTCACCTGCTCTCCGGTGGGGAGAAGGCGCTTACGGCCATTGCCCTGGTATTCTCGATTTTCCGCCTGAATCCGGCACCATTCTGTATGCTGGACGAAGTGGACGCGCCGCTGGATGACGCCAACGTGGGCCGCTATGCCCGCATGGTGGAAGAGATGTCCCAGCACGTGCAATTCATTTATATTACCCACAACAAGATTGCCATGGAGATGGCGCACCAGTTGATGGGTGTTACCATGCACGAACCGGGCGTATCCCGCCTGGTTACTGTGGATGTGGACGAAGCCGCGGAACTGGCAGCGGTATAATGCGCCTCGGGCGAGCAGACAACGGAGTAATTGACGGTTAACGCTATGGGTGACTGGCTGACGATACTGATTATCCTCCTGATCCTCGGGATTCTGCTCGATGGCTGGCGGCGTATGCACAATGCCCGCAAAGACTCCCTGAAGGTTTCGCCCTCGGTACGCCGCTCAGCGGGGTCGAGCAAGGCGGCCGCCGACGACTATAGCGCCGAGCTTCCCAATGGCGGTGCGCGCGTGGTGGCCTATCGGGAGACGCCGGAGGATGAGCGTCCTTTCCATCACGCCCCCGTGGATGAAGTCGATGACGATCGGGACCTTGATGGTCAGGATTTTGATGATAGAGCGTTTGACGATCGCGAAGCGCTGCAGGAAGAGGACGGTGAGCTGGCCGAGGACGACGAAACCAACCTCGATCAGCAACTGGCCGAACTGGACAGCGAAGCGGCCGAAGCCGAGACTCGGCCGCCCGCCACCTCCAAGCTGACCTCTGAACGCCAGCGCCCGGAAACCCACCGGGGCATTCCGGAGCAGGTCACGCTGAATCTGGACGAATCGGTGCCCATTTTGATGGAAACCACCGGCGAAGATACCTTTGAGGACGATCCGGAGCGGATCGAGCCCACCTTGGGTGGAAACGCCGACAGCAGCGTATCCAGCGCCAGGGCGGCCAAGCCGGAACCCTCGAGCCCCGCCCGCAGTGAGGCTAAAAAGCCCGAAGCGCCGGTGGCAAAATCGCCCAAACCCGCGCCCGCAAAACCCGAGCCCCGGAAAGCCGAAAAAGGGCCCTCTGACCGTCGCAAAGCCAAACCGGAGGAGCCGCCGAAGGCGCCACCGCAGCCCGATGAGGTGCTGATCGTGAACGTGATGGCGCCCACCGGTGAGCAATTCCGCGGGGACGCTCTGTTGGACTCGCTGGTGTCAGCGGGCCTGCGCTTTGGTGACATGAACATTTTCCATCGCTACGAAGGGGCCAAAGGTGGCGGCCCGATCCTGTTCAGCCTGGCCAATATGGTCAAGCCCGGCGTCTTTGATCTGGACACCATGGCGGACTTCACAACGCCCGGCGTCAGCCTGTTCATGACGCTACCGCTTGAAGAGCGGGTCGAGCTGGACAATGTGGAAGTGTTCGACGAAATGCTCGAAGCCGCCCGGGCCATTGCCCTGGAGCTGGGGGGCGAGCTCAAGGACGAAAACCGCAGCGTCATGACCCGGCAGACCCAGGAACACTGCCGCCAGCGCATCCACGAGTTCGAGCGCAAGCAGCTGTCCCGGATGCCGCACTAGGCGACCTGGGCACGAGCCCACGCTGAACCGTCTGACAATGAAGTAACCCGACTGCCAGGATAATTCCGTACATGGCCAAATCGACCTCTGCCATTCCGGCCGAGACCAGCGCCCGGGCGCAAACGCTCCGGGCCGAGATTCAGGAACACAACTACCGCTACTACGCGCTGGACGAGCCCCGGATTCCCGATGCGGCCTATGACCGGTTGATGCGCGAGTTGCAGGATCTGGAAGCCGAGTATCCCGAGTTGGTGACGCCGGACTCACCTACCCAGCGGGTTGGACAGACACCGCTGAGCGCCTTCGCCACGGTCACTCACGAACTGCCGATGCTCTCCCTCGATAACGCGTTCGGCGAGGACGACCTGATCGCCTTCGACCGGCGGGTCCGGGATCGGCTGCAGGACGACGCCACTATTGAATACGCCTGCGAGCCCAAGCTCGACGGCATTGCAGTGAGCCTGCTGTACCGCGATGGCCTCCTGGTGCGCGGCGCCACCCGGGGAGACGGCACCCAGGGCGAAGACATTACCCAGAATGTCCGCACCATCGACTCGATTCCCCTGAAACTGCGTGGCTCCGGGTACCCACGGGTGCTCGAGGTGCGCGGTGAAATTTACATGCCCAAAGCCGGCTTCGAAGCCTTGAACGAAAAGGCCCGGGAAAAGGGCGATAAATTGTTCGTCAATCCACGCAATGCGGCCGCTGGTAGCCTGCGGCAGTTGGACGCGCGCATTACCGCGACGCGCCCCCTGGAGATGTGTGCCTACAGCGTGGGTTATGTCGAAGATGGCGAGGTACCCGCCAAGCACTCGGAAACACTCGAGGCGTTCCGTGACTGGGGCCTCAAGATCAACCGTGAAATGCGGGTAGTGCAGGGCGCAGATGCCTGTATTGAGTACTACCAGCAATTGGGCGAACGGCGGGCGCAGCTGGATTACGACATCGACGGTATCGTGTTCAAGGTCAACCGCCGGGACCTGCAGGACGAGCTGGGCTTTGTGGCCCGCGCGCCGCGCTGGGCGATCGCCTATAAATTTCCCGCTCAGGAAGAAATGACCCAACTGCTCGACGTCGAGTTTCAGGTCGGGCGCACTGGCGCGGTCACTCCGGTGGCGCGGCTGGAACCGGTGTTCGTCGGCGGCGTCACCGTTTCCAACGCCACCCTGCACAACCGTGACGAAATCGAGCGACTGGGCGTCAAAATCGGTGATACCGTCATCGTGCGCCGCGCCGGGGATGTGATTCCGCAGATCGTCTCGGTGGTCACCGACCGCCGCCCCGACGATGCGCGTGAGATTGAATTTCCCGACCACTGCCCGGTGTGTGGCTCGCCGGTCGAACGCGTACCCGGCGAGGCCGTAGCCCGCTGCGACGGCGGCCTGATCTGTGCCGCCCAGCGTAAAGAGGCCATCAAGCACTTTGTCTCCCGCAAAGCACTGGACGTGGATGGTCTTGGCGACAAGCTGGTGGATCAGCTGGTGGAAAAAGGCCTGGTTAACGCGGTGGCCGATCTTTACCACCTGACCCGTGAAGACCTGACTGGGCTGGAACGCATGGGCGAGAAGTCCGCGGACAACCTGCTCAAGGCCCTGGACAACAGCAAACAGACCACCCTGGCCAAGTTCATCTACGCCCTGGGTATCCGTGAAGTGGGGGAGGCCACCGCCCGCAATCTGGCCCAGTACTACGGCAGTCTGGATGCCCTGGCCCAAGCGGATGAAGAGCATCTGCAACAAGTGGACGATATCGGCCCTGTAGTAGGCCACTTCGTCGCCGAGTTCTTTGCCCAGCCCCACAACCGCGAGGCGGTAAAGGCTCTGCGCGACGCCGGCATTTCCTGGACGGAACAGGCGCCCATTGACCGTGGGTCCTTACCCCTGGCGGGGCTGACCTACGTCCTGACCGGATCGCTGGAATCCCTGACACGGGATGAGGCCAAGGAACGTCTGCAGGCCCTGGGTGCCAAAGTGGCGGGCAGTGTGTCGAAGAAAACCGATTACCTTGTCGCCGGCCCCGGGGCCGGCTCCAAGCTGAAAAAAGCCGAGGAGTTGGACGTGGATATAATGGACGAGGCCGGCCTGCTTGAGTTGTTGAACCAGTGGGAGCAGAACTGATGCGAGCGCTGAGTCTGATGCTGTTGGCACTGACCACACTGGTTGGTTGCGCCTCCGCTCCGCCCAAGAGCAGCGACAACATCTGCGACGTCTTTGACGAAAAGCGAGGTTGGTACAAAGACGCCCGGCGCGCCGAGCGCCGTTGGGGCTCGGACATCCCGACGTTGATGGCCATGATGTACCAGGAATCAACCTTTCGCCCCAAGGCCAAGCCGCCGCGCACGAAAATCCTGTGGGTGATCCCGGGTCCGAGAAAGAGCAGCGCGTTTGGCTACGCGCAAGTGAAAGACGAAACCTGGAAAGAATATCAGCGCATGAGCGGTAATCACTGGGCCAGCCGCAGCTATTTTGCAGACGCGATTGATTTTGTCGGCTGGTACAATGCCCAGAGTAAAAAGCGGGTTGGCATCGACAAAAACGACGCCCGAAATCTGTACCTGGCGTACCACGAAGGTCACGGCGGCTTTAAACGGCGAACCTTTGATCAGAAAGCGTGGCTGGTGGGTGTTGCCGGTAAAGTGGAACAGCGGGCTCGGCGCTATCGCGAGCAATTGAAGTCTTGCGAAAGGCGTTTCAAAGGCCCTTGGTGGTGGCCGTTGCGGTAACTGATGTCGGATTACGCGCTGTGCGCTAATCCGACCTACGGAACTGCGAGTAGGTCGGGTTAGCGAAGCGTAACCCGACAAAAACATTGGTCAGGCAGTCGTGAAAAGGAGCGGCTATGGATCAAGAATCGATTGTGTATGGTTGCATCAAGGACATGGCGTATCTTCCCTCGGAAGGGCAACGCCTGCTGGTCAATCGCGACGCGATGTTGACGTTGCCGCACGCGGACGATTGGCCGTTTTTGTCCCAGGAGATGTTTTCGATTCCGCAGGTGGAGGTTCGTCCAGGACACTACCAGACGGAGGTGATGCATTTCGGCGCATCCTATAAAGCCGTTGAGTATGAGTGGGATCAGTGGATCGCACAGTTTGAGGATTTACTGAGCAAGATGTATTGGGTCTCGGCCACGGTACACCTGGAAACGGAGTTGTGCGGCACGCATACATTCACCTGGGAGTCTACGGCAAGCTACCACAAGCCGGGCTCAGGAGATATGCAGGTACGCTGCGAGTGGTCGCACGAGGGTGCTCTGGCGGTTTGAAGGCGACGATACGATAACTTTCGGTTTAACCCGAGAGCCCGGCGGCTACGGGGTATAGCCATTGGAGACCCGCCGTGAACCCATCCATGGGGGCTTCTCGTCGACATCCATGTCTCCGAGAGTCTCCAATGGCTATACCCCGCATCCGCCTCAGCACTGACGTAAGCGAGTTGGGTGCGGCACCGGGATCGCTACGACCGCACGGAGGCGGATGCAAGGTAAGGGGTTTCGGAACCGTCGCTTCAGGGAGAAGCGATGGAGCCCCATGGGCCGCTCTTTGGCATCCATGCCATCGCGGCATTCGTGCATCCATGCACGTCACGGGTTTATGCGTTTCCGAAACCCCTTACCTTGTAGCCGCCGGACCTTCCGGCTAGCACGTAAGGTTTGTGTCGGATTACGCTTCGCTAATCCGACCTACGGGGTCATCCCGTGAGTAGGTCGGGTTAGCGAAGCGTAACCCGACAAGCCCGGCTATTTTGCATTCGTACTTGTTACGCTAAGAATGTTTGGCGTTGGCCACAATCAAAAATCGATCAGAGGTAATCAATGACCAACGATACTCATCCCGAATTTCGGTTTCGTCGGCTGCGGCGGACGGGCGCGCTGCGCGACATGGTTCGGGAAACCCGGCTTGAGGTCAGTGACCTGATATTGCCGTTGTTTGTCGAAGAAGGCATTGATCAACCCGTCGAAATAGGCAGCATGCCCGGCGTGGTTCGCTACCCAGAAGCCCAGCTCGCCGACAAAGTCACCAGCGCCTGGAAAAAAGGCATTCGGGCGGTACTGCTGTTTGGCGTGTCCCGGCATAAAGACGCCGAAGGCTGCGACACATGGAACCGCGAAGGCCTGATGGCGCGGATGATCCGCACCGTCAAAGCCGCCCAGCCCGAGATGTGCGTCATCAGCGACAACTGCTTCTGCGAATATACCGATCACGGTCACTGTGGCGTCGTCCATGGGGACGATGTCGATAACGATGCGACTTTGAAGAACCTGCAGAAGCAGGTCGTGGTGGCGGCCAAGGCCGGGGTCGACATGATTGCCCCCTCCGGGATGCAGGACGGCATGATCGCCGCCATCCGTGCCGCACTGGATGCCTCCGGTTATGGCCATATTCCGGTGATGTCCTACTCCACCAAATTTGCGTCCGCCTTCTATGGTCCTTTCCGGGACGCTGTGGACAGCAATTTCAAAGGCACCCGGGCCAGCTACCAGATGGACCCCGCCAATCGTCGGGAAGCGCTGGCGGAATCCCTGCAGGATGAGGATGAAGGGGCGGACATTCTGATGGTCAAGCCGGGTATCGCCTATCTGGACGTGCTGGCGGACATTCGAGCGCATTCCGCTCGGCCGCTGGCGGTGTATCAGGTCAGTGGCGAGTACGCCATGATCAAGGCCGGCGCCGAGGCCGGAGTGATTGACGAACGGGCGGTTGCCATGGAAAGTCTGTTGGCGTTCAAGCGCGCTGGGGCCGACTTGATCATTACCTATTTTGCCGAAACCGTAGCCGACTGGCTGAACGAATCCTGAGGTAGTCATGAAAGCGATTTTTGCCCTGATGGGCGCCAGTGTCCTGATGATTGTTGTCGGCGTGTTGCTGATTCTGAATCAGCCTGAATCCGAACCAGAGGAGCCGGCCCGGGATATCGCGGTCATTCCCGCGCCCGCCGAGCGTGATTCTGAAATCCCCCAAATCGAGGTGAATGCCGAACCCGGCAGTGAGGCCTGGTGCGAGCAGATGATGAACGTCCCCAATGCCGACTGGTCGCGGGAGGATTCCCAGACCTTTGCCGACCAGTGTATTTACGATTAACTGCTGAATGTTCTTCACCGACGAACGTCCCCATTTCTTCAATCCGCTGACGGGAAAGTACCGTGAAGTGGTCGCGGAATGCCTGCGTCTGTTGTACCAACGGCTATACACCGATCTGCGGGATTATGGCGCAGGCCTGAATCGGGAAGGGCTGCTGGATATTTTCAAGGAAGCGATAGCCCGCACTCCGGTTCTGGACAGTCGCGACGAGCCCGGTGACAGCGAGGGGCGCTTCAAAACCCAACGGGAACTGGCCGGTTTTATTGTCAATCGACTGCTCGAAGCCGGCTGGCTGGAGCGTCGGGTAGATGATGCCAACCTGCAGAGCAGCTACGGCTTTTCCCGCATGGGACGGCTGTTTACTCAGCCCTTTGCAGCCAACCAGCACAATGACTTTCGCACCCGGCACCGTAACACCCGCAATACCCGCAACAGTCTCCAGGCCTTTCTGGATCGCGGCGAAGTCCACGACCTGCTGGATGCCTACGAATACTCCGAGCGGATCATCAGCGACTTCACCGATGTGATTGCAGAGCTGGAGGAACGTAAGCGGCAGTTGGTCCGCGATGTTGAAGCCCGGCAGTTGGTGCAACAGGCCAGCGATGAATTTTTCGACTTTATGGAAAAAGTCTTCAAACCCGATCTGGAAGTCCGGCTGTCCGCCGATAGCGTAGAGAAATACCGGGACCAGGTGGCCCGGATCATCAGCCGCATTCGGCGCAAACGCAAATACGGAGAAGGCGACCCCGAAACGGCCGAGAAAGACTGGCGCGCGGTGATGGAGTTGCGCCTGCGAGCACTCTTGCCGCAACGGGTGGTGCCGGGTAGCTCGCTACTGGAAACCCTGCTTCAAACCATCGAGACGCGACTGAAAAATGCCTGCGATGTGATGTTGCCGGCCCTGCGCAAGGCCCTGAATACGTTTACCCAGCGGGCCGATATCATCATCCGCCAGCTAAGCTATATTCATGCCCAGAGCGGTGACGGCGCCCTGGAGCTGTGTCAGTTGTTGGCGGCGCAACCTCGCGAGCGACAGGACGAACTGTTGCAGCGTCACGGCGAGGACTGGTCCGCACTGCACTTGCGCTATATCGACCCAGGCCAACTGGTGCTGCGTGAGCGACGCGCCCGGGCCCCCATTCGCAGTGACCTGGACGATGATCAGCCCCTGGACCGGGACGCGCAACGACAGCTGTATATTCAGCAAGCCCTTGAACAGGCGTTTTCGCTGCAGGGCAAGGATGTGCGCGCCTACGTACAACAGGCGCTGGACGAACAGGGGCAGGTCAGCAGCCGGTCGCTGACCGCCGTGAGTCTCCCCGAATTGTTGAGTCTGGCGCGGGCCACCGAGGTGGGGGCGGCGGCCAACCTGTCCTCCGAGTTCGGTTTTCGGGTGCGTCAGGATGAGGCCTGGTTGGCGGAAAGCCCGCGCATTACCGAGGGTGATTTCTTCACCCACCGCGACGAATACATTATTGAACTGACCGAGGATGCCAATGAGCCCTCTGACCGATAGCCTAGAACGGGCCCTGGAGTCACACAACCTGACCCTCAAGGAGTGGCGGGAGTTGATTCAGCGACTGCTGGACTATGGCGTATTGTGCCGGGACGACAGTCAGGTGGAAGCCGAGCTGTACGATCGCTTTGAGCGCATTGAAGCCCTGGTGGATGACTACCTCAGCCTGATGGGGGTTCGTCTGCAACACGATACGCGCTTTCAGTTTGTCCGCCTGATCCCGCCCGGTGCGAGAGTGCCCGGCATTGAAGATGAAAGTGACGAGCCGTTTAACGGCGGTTTTCGCACCCGCCTGAATCAGGCGGAAATCGCCCTCGTGCTGATTTTACGCGCCGAGTATGACAAGGCGGTGCGCGAGGGTGTGATTGACGAACAGGGCTGCGCGACCCTGTCACTGGAAGCGGTGGCGCTGGCCAGCAAGAACCTCCTGCAGCGCAGCCTGCCCGAAGCCCTGGCGGAGCGCCGTCAGCTGTTCCGCCGGCTGCGTCAGTTGCGGCTGATTCATTACGCCCAGGAGGCGGATCTGGAGCAGACCGATAGTTGGATCAAGGTGCGGCCGTTGATTGTAAACCTGGTGAACAACGAGTGGCTGGATAATTTGCGGCATGACATTGAAGCCGAAGCGCCGACCGCGGAGGTGTCCGGCGAGGCCGAACCGGAAGGCGCATCGATATTTTCCGGGGAGCGGTGATGGCGGCCGAGATGGGTTACGGCGGATGCGCTGCGCTTATCCGCCCTACGCAAACCACGGCAGTCCGCGTAGGGCGGATAAGGCCAAAGGCCGCATCCGCCGTAACCCAAACTTGCCGTAACCCCAGCCACATGACCGAACAAGAACCAAGACGCACTTGGTGAGACCTGATTTATGTATCTGAAGAAGTTCATCTACATCCACTGGGGCAACATCCCCAATACCGAATGTGAATTCGGCCCGATCAATCTCTTCTCCGGAGGGAATGGTTCGGGTAAAACCACTGCGGCGGATGCCATTCAGACCATCATGACCGCCGCCCACGACAACCTGTTCCATTTCAACCCCGGACAGGACGAAGCCAGCCAGCGCGGGCGGGGTGGCAAACAGGTGCGCACGCTCGCCTCCTATGTGCTCGGCTGCGACGACGGTGCCTACGCGCGGCCCGAAGGTTGTGATGGCTACCTCGGCGCGGTGTTTTACCCGACCCCGGGAGAGACCAGTGAGCCGTTCACCGCACTGATCGGAATGCGTGCCCACCTGGAAGGCTCCGGCCAGCAACGGGTCGCGCGTCTGGACGAGCTGCAATTCATGTTATTGCCGGGTGTTCAGCTCGGCTTATCCGATTTACTGAAGAGCGATACCGGTGGCCGCTATGTGCTGCCCCTGGATCGGGCGTATGGCCTGTTGCGGAAACAGTTCGACCCTGAGTCCGTCGAGAAGTATGACAAGAAAAAAGCCTATCTGGGCCGATTGTATGGTCTGATCCGGGACCGACAGGATGCCGTGTCCGAACGGGAGGCGATGAACGCCGCCCGGGCCTTTTCGCGCTTTATGGCCTACAAACCGATCAAAGGCATTGACGAGTTTGTGGCCAACGAAGTGCTGGAACCGCGCGATCTGGGCGAAGCCATTCGTTCCGTGTCGGCAATGCTCAAGCGCATTCACGGCATGGAAGCCGATGCCCGACAACTGCGCGAAGCCATTGAGCGGCTCAACCAGGGCCGACTCACGGCCGGTCACTTTGTCGATCAATGGCTCGATTGGCAATTGCTCCATTACGGCCTGGCCCGGCGCCGTTACAACGACTGCCAGAACCGCTACCTGACCGAAAAGCGTAAGCAACAAACGCAGCGCGAGGCGGTGGAAGCGAACCGGCAGGCCATTGAGTTGAGCGAGCAGCGCCGGGATGACCTGCAGCAGCAGTTGTTGGATCTCAACACCCGACGCCTGGGCATTCCCGGGTTGCGGGAAAAAGACCAGTTGGCTCAGGAACGCAAAGCGGAGGAGCAACGGCTGCACGCGACGGTGCCGAAGCTGTTGGAACAACTGCAGAAAGTCGATCGCAATCGCGAGAGTGCCAAGGTATTGCACGACGGCTTGCGCCGCACCTCTTTGTCTTTGGTGTTGCCGGAGTTGGCCGATAAAACTCGCAATGCCCGCCTCAAAGCGATTGCCGAGGATGACACTCGGCTGGACGCCCATGAGCTGCTCAACCGGGACTGGATTGACATCAGCCCGTTGGAATCCCGTCTGGATCAGGCTCTGACGCAACAACAGCAACACCGCCAGTTGTGGTCGGACTGGTTTGAGAGTGAAGAGGGCACCGCCAATCTGCGGGATCGCCTGGCGCGCGAGTGTGACAAGCGCCAGCAGGCCTGCGATCAGGTACAGGCGCGAACCGAGCGTTTGGGGCGGGAAATGGGCGCATTGGAAGCCCGGGAAGTGAGCTATCCGCCCTACGTGCAGCAGGCATTGGCGGAACTGCACAAGCAGCTTCCCGAAGCCGATGCCCGGGTGCTGTGCGATCAGGTGGAGGTGACCGAGCCGGAGTGGCAGTCCGCCATCGAAGGCTATCTGGGCGGCGCCCGTTTTGGTTTGATTGTGGACCCGGATTATGAGGCCGAGGCCATTCGATTGGTTCGCTCCCTCAGTGGCGTCGGTCAGAAGGCCCGGGTGATTCAGGGCCACAAGGCCCGGCGGGATAATGAAAAGCTGGGTGCCTTGCCCCAGGGCAGTGTGGTGGAAGTGATGCAGTTCAACCACGACACCGCCGAGCAATACCTGAAGGCGAGCTACGGCTCAGTGCAGCGGGTACCGGATGCGGATACGCTGCGCAATACCCGTCGCGGGGTCACACGGGACTGCCTGGGCTCGGGGAATTACTCTCTGTTCCGCTGCGATATCGCCGACAGCGATCTGGTGTTCGGCCAGAGCGCCCGTGAGCGCGCCCTGGCGGCCCGCCGACGGGAGCAGGAAGCGTTGACCCGTGAATGGCAGGCGAGCCGGGATCTTGCCGTCGAGGCGCAACAACTGCTGGCCGCCGTGGACGGACTGCGTGTCCCCGAGCATGGCGACTGCCTGCAGACCATGCTCAGCGCCCAGCGGCGCCTGCAGTCGTTGGAGCAGCAGGCGGAGCAGCTCGACCTGAGCGCCGGTGAGGCTCTGGAAGAGGAGCTCCAGGCGTTAAAGGGCCGGGTGGATGAACAGGCCGCTCAGGCACGGGCGCTGAATGAGGAGCGGGCCAACCTGCTGGCGGAATTGAAGAATATCGACAGTCGCTGCCAGACTCTGGATCGGGATCAGGACCAGACTCTGGCGGTGGTGGAGCAGTGCGAACAGAGCCTGGAAGGCCTGGATGCGCTCGCGCCGGGGTTCGATGCCGAGGCGCGGTTGGCCGAGGTCGACGAGGACCTGCGCGAGGCCCGCTATTATGAGGCCCGTCTCGCGGACGTGCAGGGCGAGCTGAAAAGTGCCCTGCACAAACTGCAGCAGTGCGTGTTGCAACACAATCAGCAGTGCCGCCCGGCGGACGCTTTCGCGCTGGAACTGGACTTCAGTGACGAGTTCGGACGGGAGAATTTTGCCCGCATCTGCCAGTTACGCCGCCAGTTCGACAGCCTGTACAACCGGGACAAGAACCACATCCTGGCTCAGCGGCACAGCGAACTGCAATCCCTGCGGGACAGCTTCAACAACGCCTTTGTCACCAACCTCTGTCACTCGATCTACCAGGCGATCAACGATGGCAAGCGGGTACTGGAGGACCTTAACCGGGAGCTGGAGCACCACCGTTTCGGCGCGGACCGGGAGCGATTCCGGTTTGATTGGCAGTGGGTGCCGGAATTCAAAGAGTACTGGCAGTTTTTCAAGGCGATCATCGATAATCCCAGTCTCGGCGACGGTGCCACCCTGTTCGATATCGAGCTTGAACCAAAGCACCAGAAGGTGCGCGAGCGGCTGATGACCATGCTGCTGGATGAGGACGAGCAGAAGGCGCTGCGGGATCTGGAGCGTATCGCGGATTTCCGGAATTACCGCCGCTACGAAATCTACAAGGAGCCGGAAGGCAAGCAGCCCATCGCTCTGAGCCAGTATGGCACCGGTTCTGGTGGCCAGTTGGAGACGCCTGCGTATATTATCCGCAGTGCGGCCATTACCTCGGCGTTCCGCTTTGGCGAGGGCAACAGCCATTTGCGAATGGTATTGGTGGATGAGGCCTTCTCCAAGATGGATGAACACCGCTCACGGGAGGTGATTCACTACCTGACCGAGAGCCTGGGCTTACAGTTATTGTTCATCATGCCCAGCAGTAAATCCGGTCCGTTCCTGGAGTTGATCTCCAACCAGTTTGTGTTCAGCAAGTGCGCCACCCGCGAGCGGGTAGGGGAGTTGCAGACCCGGGTGGTGTTGGATCGACAGGAATGCGACCGGGAGCGGATTCAGGAATTGATGGCGAACCACCGCCAGACGATTCGCCAGCAGGCGGAGTTGGATTTTCTGGAAGAAGTCGAATGATATCAAACGATACTCTACAATCCCGGTTCAACCAACTGCGTACCAACAAAGCCTTCGAGCTGTTTGTGGTGGGCATCATCATCTTCTCGGCTCTGGTCATCGGGGCCAAGACCTATGATATCCCGCCGCTGATCTCCAACGCGATTGTCATTACCGACTGGTTCATCACCATCTTCTTTCTCGTGGAAATCACCATCCGTTTCCTCGGGGAACCGCGCAAACGCGACTTTTTCAAATCCGGCTGGAACATCTTTGACACCACCATCGTGGTCGTCAGCCTGATCCCCATTGAAGACAGCGAACTGGCCCTGGTGGGCCGCCTGGTGCGGGTGTTCCGGGTGCTGCGTATGGTGTCCATCATCCCGGAGCTGCGCACGTTGCTCATCTCCCTGCTCAAAGCCCTGCCACAGCTCGGTTATGTGGCGCTTATGATGTTCATCATCTTCTATATCTACGC